>CAITMP010000488.1 GCA_903893525.1 uncultured Acidobacteriia bacterium
CCTGGCAAACAGAACCAACCCGGACCGCTCCAGGCCACTGTGCCCCTACCCGCAGACGGCTGTTTACAACGGGTCGGGCTCAACGGACGAGGCGAAGAACTTCACCTGCCGCGTGGAGCAATAGCCACGATTTGGAACACACGCAACTTGAAGGGAATCTGATCATCCGCTGCGAGACAGCCGGGACCTCGGAGTGGCTGGTGATCCACTCCATCAACGAGGAGGCCTTTGGTCGCCCCGACGAGGCCGACTTGGTCGACAACCTGCGCAAGGAAGGTGTAATCCTAGCGTCCCTTGTGGCCGAACTGGAAGAGGGCATTGTCGGGCATATCTTCTTCAGCCGGATGTACATCGAGACACGGAACCAATCCATCGCCGCAGCGGCATTGGCTCCAATCGCCGTGCTGCCAAAACATCAGCGCCAAGGTATCGGTGGACGGCTCATCCGGCATGGCCTCGATTTGTTGAGACAGCGGGGTGAGCACATTGCAATCATTCTCGGCCATCCCGATTATTATCCACGCTTTGGCTTCTCCTGCGCAAAGGCGGAATCCCTCGAAAGCCCGTTCCCTCCCAAGTCCTTCATGGCGATGGAACTCGTCCCCGGTGCCCTGAATGGGCTTTTGGGGAAAGTCAAATATCCAGCCGCGTTCGGACTTGGAAGGTAACGAAAACCCGTTCGGCGCACAGCACCAAACGCGCCTAGAACTTCGGAATCGCCACCGGAGCCGGCATCTTGTCCTTGGCGAACCTTGGGACCATCTCGTCCCGGTTGGCCAAGTGCAGAACGCCTGCCGCAATGATCGCCGCATCCTTCTGGACGTCCTCGGGGATAATCCGCTCGTACGTATCCAAATTGGTGTGGTGGGTCATGCTGTTGTACTCGATCGGGTCCTGCTGCATCCCGATACCCGGCAACCCGGCATTGTTGAATGACGTGCTGTCCGTTCCGCCCACCGCCCGGCTGGCCGAGGCGTTGATTCCCGCCACGCCCCAGTCCGTAAACTGTGCCAGGACAGGGCGCAGCACCGCCGCAGCCTCCGGAGGCCCGAAGATGCTCCCGCCACGGATCCGGCCCGTCCCGGTGTCCACATTGAAGTATCCGTTGAACTTGAACCACTCCGGTTTTGGCTCCTCGGCGGTGCCAAAATGCTCCTTCACGTAGGCAAGGGATCCCAAAAGGCCCTCCTCTTCGCCCGACCACAGGGCGACCCGCACCGTGCGCCTCGGCTTCACGCCCGACCACTGGATCAACCGCGCTGCCTCCATCATGATCGAGCATCCGATCGCATTGTCGGTAGCGCCGGTGCCGCCATGCCACGAGTCGAGGTGGCCTCCCAGCATGACCACTTCATCCGCTTTGTCCGTGCCTGGAATTTCCGCGATCACGTTGTAGCTGGTTTTACCCTCGGGATAGATGTGGTTGACGATGTCGAACGAGAGCTTCACGTCGTCGCCGTCGGCCATCAGACGCTCGACACGGCCGTAGTCGTCGTTCCGAAGCACAACGGTCGGCACGGCGGTGGCTGGATCGTAACCGCGGTGTTGCTGGGCGACGATGATACCCTCGCCCCTGGCCGCATCGTTGATCCGCATCAACGCACCGCCGGCCACCAGCATGGCATCGATCTTTTCCGCCACTTCTCCCGCTGCGTAGCGGGTCGGATCGACTGCCGGAGGAGCTCCGCCGCCGCGTCCGCCGCGACCACCGTTGGGATTCGCCGGGTCATATTGCGCCTTCACTTGCTCGTCCGGCTGACGCTTCGCGGGGGGCGTGAAATTGACCGGGACTGTGGTCACCTTGCCAACCATCACCATCTTCCCCTTGACGGTGGCCTGTGTCTCTGCCAGCCACTTGTCGAGATCGGCCTTCAACGGACCAAGGCGTACCGGAGGACCGCCCCGACCGCCACCTCCACGACCACCCGCAGGAGCCGGCGCTTCCGGTCCCACTGGCGGCACGACCTGCATGGTCGACGCGGTGATCTTTCCCTTGGTGGAAGGCGTCCACGCCAATACTTCGAACTTTAGATTCTGTTTCACAGGCGCGACCAAGTGCCCTTCGGCGGACTCATTGAGCCAGCCTGGATGTCCGAACTCCCATTTCTCCAAGTGGGCGTTCTTCATTCCCCACTGGGTCATCTGGGAGGCGGCCCATTTCGCCGCAGCCTCGTGGTTGGGAGTGCCGGTCACCCGGGGCCCGAATCGGTCAGTCAGCATGTGGAGCGTACGCAGGATTTGCGAGTGCTCCAATTCCTCGCTGCGCATCCGGGCATCGGTCGTTTCATCGACCTTCTCCTGGGCAAGCAGCACGAAAGCAATCGGCAGCGCGAAGAGGAAGCGTTTCATATTGGATACAGGATAGCCGATGCTACCGGTTCAGTTCGTCCCGGGTCGCGGCGACCCGGGTCAGCCGGAAGAATTGGCCTCAAATTGTGATTTCCAGCGCTTTTCTTATTGGCCCTGTAACGGATTCAAATCACGGTGCACTTGGTGGATGTAAGCGGCTTGCGCCGCAAAATGCAGCCAGGAATCGGAGGCTTGCCTGCATCGCATTCGTGGGCCGGGCGCACATTATGCCCGGCCTGCTACCGCCAAGTGCTCGGAGGCACTTGAGCGAGGAATAAGAAAAAAAGGGGACGCAAAGCGTCCCCCTTTTCGCATTTCCAACGGAGTTCCTGGTTACTTGGAAATCTTGAAAGCATCCACTTCAGCACCGGTTTCCGAGATCTGGCGCAAGCGGAACGTCTTTCCGTCAATTTCCACCAAGCTGAACGAGTGGACGTCCGAGATGAACTTGTCCGTGAACGACTGCCAAGTCTCGGGTTGTTTCATCTGGGCCGGATCATACAGACCTGCTCCGCCGCCGCCGCTTACGATGTAGATCGGATATTTCGGTTTCGCACCCGCACCGTTGCCGAAGTCCTTGTCGAGGCTCCAAGATCCGGGCACTTCGGTCTTGACTTCATTCTCAGGTTTGAAGGACATCGGGAAGCTGCGCTGGTAGTTGTGGACATGCCCGGCAAACACAACATCGACCTTTGCCGCTTCAAAGATCGGGGCCAGATTGCGCATCCACTGGTCGGTGAAGTGCGTGTGTGAAGAATTGAAGCCGGGATGGTGGAAAGCCACGAAGCGCCACGTTGCGCCACTGGCCGACGCCAGATCCTTCTTCAGCCAAGCCTGCAATTCGGGATTCTTCCAGTCCATATACGTGTTCGAATCGAGCACGGTCCAGTGGGCGTTGCCGTAGTCGAACGAGAAGTTCGCCATTACCGGATAGCGGGGCTCGGCGGCCTTGCGGAAGGCCGGTTGCGCGGCCTCGTTACCGAGAAGTTGGTGCGATACCTTTTCGCCCGTCTTGACCGAGGGTCCGTTCAACGGCTGGTCCCAGTAGAGGAAATAGGCGAGCGCATCCGGAAACCGCTGGAAATTCTGGAGCACGCTGTCATGGTTGCCCGGGGCGGCAATCATGGGCACCGACCGGATCAAGGGCGCACCTGTCTCCGCACTGGCCTTGTCGGCGTTGTAGATCGGGAAGTACTTCTCGCGGTATTCCGAAATCCGGCCCGACGAGTAGACGATGTCACCAGTGACGAAGACAAAATCCGGGTTGGTTTTGGCGACCTCGAACGCGATGGCCTTCTGTCCGGGAGTGTTCTGCGAGCTGTCACCGAAGAGGGCGAATTTCACCGGCTGGCTGGCGGACTTGCGGGCGCGTCCGGTGGACATAAATACCTCGGCACCGGCCTTGAGCACGCGGTACGAAAAGTCTCCGCCGGGAACCAGTCCGGTCAAGTGCGCGCGGAAAACCAAGTGCTTGTCGATGCCGGGGGCATCCACCAGGGTTGGGACGGGTGCCGCGACCGCGCGCCACTTTGAATCCTTGGCGGTTTTCACTTCCACCGCCCATTTTTCAGGAGTGGCGGGTGCGGCAGTATGCCAAAGCAGCACCATGCTCTCCGAGCTCGCCAGCTTGGGTACATCCCCCAGCTGCAGGTACGGTTTCTCGACAAATACATCCGGGGTCTGCGCAAGGGCAACAACCGCGGCAAAGACGAAAGCAGATAGACGCATCACCACCATGGTACGAATTCTGCGTTGCAAGGTGATGACGCAGGATACGATTAGCCTATTTCGCGTCGAAATCGAAGGCCCCGGTCTGTACTTTGCCCGCCCGCTTCATCTGCACAAAGATCCGGTAGGAGCCAGCCGTCGGCACGCCGAACGGAAATGACACCTCCGGTCCTGGGTTCATCTGGTGCATCCCCATCATGGCGGCACTGGAGGCAATCTGTTCGCTGGCCATGGACACGGAGCCGGACGGATGGACGTGCGCAAAAACAGACCCATCTTTTTTCACAAATTCCGCATGGCCACCCATCCCCATGTATGGTTCCAAATCAGCCACGGGCGCGCCACCGGGCCCCTGGATTGAGAACGTATAGAGTTCCACAGCCTTGGAAACAATAGACTTGCCGCTATCCCGCCGCCAGACCATGCGGTAGCCATCGCCAAGCGGAAACGAATCACCGGAGGCCGTGGCCGCTCCGCCGGAGTCGTCCCCGGTCAGGGGCGCGCCCTTGCGCTCCGGCAGAGTGGCCACACCCACTGCCGTCTCTGCCAAGCCGCTCTCGTGAACGATGTCAGCGTACAAACGGTATTCGCCGGCGGGCAACGGGGGCTGACTCGCCTCGAAGATTCCTGTGGCGCGCTGTTCCGGGTGCAGGTGGAAGACTTGGTCCAAGTTCGGCCAGCGGACCAGGAACAGATGTACCAGATGACCGTGGTCCGGAACCAAATCGTCCAGCTTGCGCATATCGAGCCACCCGGGATCTGTAATACGGACGTCGAGCTTGCCATCTGGTGTCGGTGCAGCCGAAACGGCCAAGGGCTTGTACATCCGCCGTTCGAAGTTTGCCGCGTCGTCCGCCCACCAGGCCTTGCCACCCAAAAGGGCCCCGCCAACCAAAATTGCGGTGAATGCCATCCAACCAAGCGACCGTACATTCCATCCACCGGCAGGCGTTCCGGGAGCCAAGCGGGCTTCACGCACCGCCGCGCCAACGATGGCCACGATTCCGGTGGCTAGGAAAACCATCATTCCAATCAGAAAGTAGGTCGTCGGCTGGTCCATCGGACGGCTCTTGAATGCCAGCGCTGGAACCGGAACTGGCAATTCGCCCTCGCCCAGCGGCCCAACCACGCGGACGTGGACCTCCCAGGAGCCCATCGCCATGAGCCAAAGATTGCCTTCGAAGTATTGCGGATCGGAAGCGGACCGGTCGGCCAAGTCCGCAACGGGGGGATGCTTGGATGCCAAACCCGTCATCGGAGTCGGCGTCAATTCAACCCTGGAAACCGTGCCTGAAAGCACACGGACCTCAATGCGCGCGACGCCGGGAATTACATCGGGAGGACGGATGGCAACCAACAGCGGATACGGTCCAGCCTTGCCTTGGAAAAAGACATCGGGGCTGCCGACATGGGCTTGGAGGATTCCCAAACCAGCAAAAAACAAAAGGGCAAGCTTCAACACCGTCACGCCCCAGTCTACCCCGTTCAAGGTTGGCGAACTATTGGTGCATGCGCATCTGCTTCAGGCGGTCCACGTCCATCGCGCTCAGCGGAAGTGACGCCGCAATCAATTGCCGACCGGACAATGCCGCCTTCTGGACGCCCTCATGGGCGTGCATACCGGAGCGGGTCAACATATGGACCAATTCATGGGCCACGACGCGGCCAAGAGCCCGCCCGATCAAGATTTCAGCGCGGGCGTATTGTTCGCCAAACATCGCCAAGCGGACGGAATTCACCACCCGGTCGCAATCAACCTCGCCGAACGGCTGTACTTCGCCGTTGGCAGTGCGTGTGGTTGCGTAAGGGCCGGTTTCGTCATAAATCGGCGGCGCAGGGTCAAAAGCACACGACCCCTTGAAGGTCATCACCACCAGATCATTGAACACGGCCCCGACGGAATCGGAACGGTTCTGCCAAGCGAGGTGGACACCCGATGTCCCGATGATCCGCCCTGCCTCGGCGCGCATCTCGGTCAAGGCAGCCTTCGAGAAGTGCCCTTTGATGTCATAAATCACCGTCACATCGGACGGCACGGTGCCTACAGGGGCGGCAAACGCCTGCCCGGCGAGACAAATCAAAACTAAAGCGAACACGGCAACTAGGCGCATTCTCGTTCCTTGAGAAAAAGAGCCAACGTGGCTCTGCCCCAGTATATGACGTTTCGCTTTTCGATTGCATCAATTATTTTGATGGGAGAGGGCGAAACCGCACGACTTCAGCTATTGACGATGACCGGGCCCGTATAGTACCCGTCCGGAGCGCGCTGAAGTAACCTTTCCATCCCCCAGCACGACCTTGCCGTTCACAATCACGTCCCGAATACCCACGGAATACTGGTGTGGTGCCGAGAAGTCCGACTTGTCCGCAACGGTCGAGGGGTCGAATATGATGACATCGGCCTTCATCCCGGTCCGCAGCAGCCCGCGGTCCCAGATCTTCAGCCGTTGGGCCGGAAATCCAGACATCTTCCGGACGGCGTCCTCCAGCGTCAGCACCTTCTTCTCCCGGACATAGACACCCAACACACGGGCGAACGTGCCGTAACTGCGCGGGTGGGGGGCATCCTTGCCGAATACCGGAATTTCCCCGTCCGACGCCACCATCGTGAATGGAAACTTCAGAATCCGCACCACATCGTCCTCGGAAATGGCGTGGTAGATCGCCGAGCATCCACCCTTGGATTGCAAGTCGATGGCGGTCTCGGCGGCGTTTTCGAAATTCACCTCCAGCCCGCGCGCCTTGGTAATCTCCGCGAGGTTCTTTCCGGCGAGCGACGGATCCCACGTGCAACGCGCTATCCCGACATTTTTCGGATCCCCGGCACCACGGTCGATCTTCAAATTCGTAACAATGGCGGACTTGATCCGCGACCGCTGCTCGGGAGCCGACAAGCGCTCCAGAAGTGACTTCTGCCCGCCCTCCTGCGCCCATTGCGGGAACAGAGCCGCGATTCCGGTACTGGATGCCGTATACGGATACGCGTCGACAGTCACATCCACGCCACGGGCACGCGCATCCTCCACCAGTTTCAGGGTCTGCAAGCTCAGATTCCAGTTCGCACCGCCGATCACCTTGTGGTGTGTCACCTGCGTCGGAAGTCCGCCCTCCTCGCCAATCCGGATGGTTTCCTTGACTGCGTCGACAATCTTTGACGCCTCCTCCCGCATGTGCGAGACATGGATGCCGCCGTACCGCCCGGCAACCTTTGCCAATTCGATGACCTCTTCGACAGGCGTAAAATTGCCCGGAACATAAAACAAGCCCGTGGAAAGGCCGAAAGCGCCGTCCAACATCGCCTGTTCTACGATGGCCTTCTGCTTTTCGATCTCCTCGGGTGTTGCTTTTCGGTTGGCCAACCCCAGCACCTGCTGCCGGACGCTTCCCTGCCCCAACATGCTGGCATAGTTGATGGAAATAGGGGTTTTCGAAACGCGGTCGAGGTAGGGGCCCAAAGGTACGGCGGAACTGCCGTCGGGCCCTTCCACCATCGTCGTGACGCCCTCGCGCAGGTAACTTTCCGCAGTCGGAACGGCGAAGATCCCCCGCGAGCCATGGGAATGGATGTCGATAAAGCCGGGCGCGACCACCAACCCCTTCGCGTCGATCCTCAGCTTGGCACTCGATCCCGAAAGGGGGCCGATTGCGGAAATGACGTCTCCGCGGATGCCGACGTCGGCATAGAACCACGGTCCGCCCGTGCCGTCCACCACACGGGCGTTGGAGATCAGAATGTCAAAAGCGGACGGGCCGCGCGGGGCACGGCTCCAAGTGAGGGAGGAACCGGTTCGCGGCCAAGTCGTCCGCAGTTCCTCAGAAGGAGTGGTCTGTGCCGATAGTGACCCGGCAAGGATGAGGGCCGCCAGAAAACATGCGCGCATGCCCAAGTATCGCCTGGAACGTTGCTCGACGACTTCAAGAGTCCGGCTACTTTAGCAGGCAGGTCCCAACATACTGGGTCTTGGAACGCGAGGCCGCCAAGTCGTGGTACACGAACGATCCCTTGACAAAGTAGTGGCAAACGAGAGCCTTTCGGCTCCACTGTAGATCGTTCCGCGCTGATCCGCCATGGAGCAGATTCGCGTGCCAGATCAAAACATCGCCCTTCTTGGCATGGAAATGATGGGGTTCCAAACGGTGCTTGGAAATCAGATTGCGGACAAACGGCTCATACTTGTCGTGGTAGGGCTTGTAACCGTCCCGACGGAAGTCGTCCTCGGAAATCCCCAAATCGTTGCTGAAATAGTAGGGCAAACGGTGGCTACCGGGGTAGTAGACCAGCGGCCCGCAATCGGGATGCAGGTCCTCAAAGGCGATCCAGGCGGCGGTGAGGTAGCCAATCGGGTAGGTGGTCATGTGGATGGAATCAGAATGGACCCCTTGCTGGCTCCCTTTGTGCGACGCAATGGTCTGGAGCGGCTTGGGCTCGCGATCCATCAGAAGGCGGATCCAGCCTGCGATTGACTCGTGCTTCAGAATGCGGCAAAAGTTCCC
>CAITMP010000489.1 GCA_903893525.1 uncultured Acidobacteriia bacterium
GGTCGTGCCGTTGTCGAGAAGCACCCGAATTAGGACCGAGTTGATTTTGGTCACCGTCCCCACGTCCTTCGGCTCGGTTCCGTAGGTTCGATTTCCAGAGCGGAAGATAATCCGGTCGTTGTCGTGGACAGCGCACCCGCCAATCATGTGGCGCTTTTTGCCAATCTTGCCGCCCTTTTTTCTTATCTGCTGAGTGATGCGGTTCAGAATGTCGGCCTTGTTTCGTGTCTGAGTGAGAATCAGACTGTCTTCGGGATACTTCAAACCGTTGCGGACCCAGTCTTTGATCAGTGCTCGCCAAACCCTGCCGACGCTCTTGGCAATCACAACCTGGGAACGAAAGAGTCGCTTCGATCCCGAGTCCCATCCGCCGTCGTCGGGCGACGACGAACCAAGTCGGTCGTCGATAAAAAGAATACGCCGCACTCCAGCCGCAAAGACGTCCCGGATGACTTCCCCGATTTTGCGCCGGACCCGCGCGCGTGTCCGGTCGAGAGGAATCGTGAAGCGGCGCTTGAGACCGAGCGGATCACGATCTGGCGTGATCACCAGTGCCGGAAATCTCAACTTCGAGGCTGGATTGCACTCCCAGGCGCGCGGAAAAACTCGTTTGTTTCGCACCTCCACCGAAAAAAAGCGAAGATCAATCGCCCAACGGGGTGGTCCGCGGCGAGGCGTCCGTTCTCGAATCCTGAAAATGGCGAATGGACTTCGCCGCTGTTTCGACCGCTTTGCTTTCTTAGCCTGCTTCGGACGCTTCGCTTTTTGACCGCGAGACCTTTTGCGACGCGCCTTTTCCTCCTCCTTGGCTTTGCCTTCAGCTTTCTCCTCGGTTTGCTCGCGAGTTTTGTCCTGAGCAGTGCCCTGCGATTTATCCTGGGGCTTGTCCTTGACCTTCTCTTGGTCTTTTGGTTGGTCCTTTTTCTGTTCGGCTTTCTCCTCGGTTTGTTCGTGAGTTTTGTCCTGAGCAGGGTCCTGCGATTTATCCTGGGGCTTGTCGTTGACCTTTTCTTGATCTTTTGGTTGGTCCTTTTTCTGTTCGGCTGTCTCCGCGTTTCGCTGAGCCTCTTTGAATGCCTTTTCCAGCCGTTCTTCGAGGTCACCCAATAACAATTCCGCGTCGCGCTTGGCAGTCACATCCTCCCGAGCATTCTTTCGCGCAGCTTTCAGCGCCGCCGTGAACTCGGCATGTTGTTCCGGCTCCAGGGGGCTAAGGGATGCGCGGGCGAACTTGGGCTCGGCACGGTAGATGGCGGCAAGAATCTGCCGCGCGGAAAGTTCCGAATCCTGCGCCGCGCGGGCTACCAACTCGATCACCTCCGCCTTGGTCCACTTTGCGGGATTGCCAGCCATTGCGTTGCGGATGCACTGAGTCAGCAGGGCCATTTCCGTGGTCCGATCGCGCACGATCCCAGGACCCTGCCTGAGCTTCATCATCTGCTCTTGTCCCCAACCCAATTCCTCTCCGTTGGCCTGCCATTGCCGGACCAAAACATCACGGGCGATATGCTCTTTGGGCTTTCGGGTTGCAATCGCGGCTTCCTGGGCTTCGACCGCTCCGTACTTTCCCCGTTCGTCACAATACGCAACGACTTCCTTTCGGCGGGTGGAGTATCGATCAATTACCTCCGGACTGACCCCGTCGATTTCAAACCAACGATCCACTTTTTTGATCGGCAAGTGGACATCCCGTTTCAGCAAGAACGCGAGCTCACAGGAGTGAATATAACCGACGGCCATTCTGAAATCGTAAAGCGCCTGGCTGCGGACTGCCCCCGTCGTGCCGTCGGATCGGATGGCAAGGTTCAAGCAGATGACGTGGTGATGGAGTTGGGGCTCCTGAGCCCGGCTGGTGCCATGCTCAAATAGGGCGTAACAAAACGTCGCTTTCTCGCAAATCTTTCCGCCGGGGCCTCGGCGCGTAAACCCGGCAAAGTCCTCCATGAAAGTGAGGGCGGTTCGGACCGCCTGATCTTGCGCCCGCTCAATGGCTCGCCGGACATCGTCGGTTGCCATTGCCCAACAGACGCTGACCGATTTGGGCGGGGAGAATGTCAGATCCCAACCGGGAACGCGCTCATGGTATCCACCCTTCTGACCAGCGTTCTGGACCAGGGCAGTCTTGCCGTCCGGCGAGAATCCTTGAAAGAGATTCTCGAACTGCGCGCTCGTCACCGCGCCTTCCAAACCGAGGGAAGCGGCCCCTTCGCCGTGCCATTGGCCAGGCGGTTCGCCTCCGCTCAGATAATAATCCTCTCTCGCCAACTCCATGTAGTAGTTGGCACTCTTGATCGAGACTTTACGAATCGAAAGCATGGCGCTGATTTTGGCGAGGCAATCTGTTTTGCCTTTCCCATAATCAGTCTCCCGCCGGGCGAGATTCCGAATAAGAAATCGAGCCCAACGGTGCCCGCCGGTTTGTTAACGGCGCAAGAGCCTGTGAATCAATGAGTTAGTTTTCATTTCGGGCTGTTTGTTTACAATTTGTAAACTGCTCATGTGGCTGGGCCACTGGGGTTTGAGCGGATGGCTGCCGGCTGTGTTAACAACACCGAAGGTGTATAAAGTGTATATCGTTCTTTTTCTCTTTCTTTTCGTTCTTGGCTCCAATCTTCTCGGTCTCTTCTTCGTCCTCGGCACCAAGCCTTTTTCTCGCTCCTCTTCAACTCGTTTTGCCAACAAAGGTCGGTTCCAATTCTTTCACTGGACGGGCAGGACATTGTCGAGTGAACGATCAACTAACGGTCTGAGCTTGGCGGGGTGGGGAAGTCGGATGGTGGGGCGGAGAACCAGGCTCGTTTTGGAAGGAGCTAGACCGCCATTTGTCAGAGGATTGGAAGGGCGTGAATGGACGAAGCCTTGGTTCGGCCCGCAACGGACCGACCAAGGCACTGGGCTGTTTGTCCCGTCACTCCAGCCAGACATTCGTCATCTTGCGATTCCCCTCCGTGATGACCATAAAGGCGCGACCATGACGATCTCGGTAGCGGGAAATGATTCGTCCTAGAGTTCGTGATCCCACTTCGTTCGAGGCGGCAACGAGGGGGTGAACCTCACCCCAATCCTTGTTCGCGTGACGTTCCAGGGCACGAGCAACATCGTGGCAATGAAGCAAGCGGACTCCTTTCGCCCCGACGCTTATCATCCCCAAGCCGAATCGAGGCTGTGGAATCTCGATTTCCGAAATGTATTCCCAAAACACGACCGGCTGAAAGAGGCAACTCCGTAACCAGCAAA
>CAITMP010000490.1 GCA_903893525.1 uncultured Acidobacteriia bacterium
AACAAACCCGAGCCGCAGCCCCAACCCGCCCACGCGACCGCCACCCAGCACCCCAACCCACGCTCCAACCAACCTGCGCGCGGGAAGTTGAAGAAGAACCGGAGGCGCAAGTGAGTCCCGTGCGCCTCCAGTCACGCGCGGGCCAACTATTTTTGGCTCTTGTTTTCTTCACTTTGGCCAAAATCCAGGCAGTCGGACCGCCCAGCCCCTGCTACATCTGTCTCATGGTAAATTCCTGGCACGTTCTTTCGGCAATCAGTCACGGACTACCGCTCGGCAAGCTCGTGGTCCCATCCGGGCCCGAGTCCACCGGGTGCATCTCCAGCGCCCCCGGGACCGGCTTCGACCCCGTGGCCTTCGCACGGCTCCGACTCGGTTTCCATCCCGACCCGCGCCAGGAGTCCATTCTCCGTTCCTCGGCCAAACGTGGAATCCTCAATTGCTCCCGGCAGTGGGGCAAATCCATGGTCGGCGCGGCAATGGCCGTTGTCCGGGCCCACACCAGGCCCGCATCGCTGGTCCTTGTGGCCGCCCCAACCGAGCGGCAGTCCGGCGAACTGGTCCGCACCGCCGAATCGATGGTCCTCAACATGGGCCTCGATCCCAAGGGCGACGGTGCCAACAAGATCTCCATCGCCTTCGACAACGGCTCCCGCATCGTCGGCCTCCCGGGCCAGCTCAACGGCAACGCTGGAGGCATCCGGGGCTTCGCAGTCTCGCTCCTCCTGATCGACGAGGCCGCCTACCTCGACGACTCCGTCTACCATGCGCTCACCCCAATGCTCGGAGCCACCAACGGCGACCTCTGGCTCATGTCCACACCCAACGGCAAGCGCGGCTTCTTCTATGAAGCCTGGGCTTTCGGCACCGGCTGGGAGAAGGTGAAGGGTCCGGCCACCGAATGCCCCCGCATCCACCCGGAGTTCCTCGAACGTCAGCGCGAAATCATGGGGCCCGTCCGGTTCGAGCAGGAATTCCTCTGCGAGTTCACCGAATCCGACAACGCCATGTTCGCGGATGTCCTCCTGGAACGGGCCATGGACTCGACCATCCCCCCGTTGGCCCTCTAACCGATGAATTGTTTCCACAAGAACCCAGAAAAGGACCCAACATGTTCTACCTAGGCCTCGACCTCGGCCAACGCCGCGACAACACGGCAATCGCCATCGTCGAAAAAATCGAATGTCGCTACTCCTGGGGGACCGAATTCCTCAGCTTCCACGTCCGCCACGCCGAGCGTGTCCTCCTGGGCACACCCTATGCCTTGGTCGTCGAGCGCGTGAAGCAAATCGTCCAGACCCAGTCCCTGCGCGGCAACTGCGCCATCGCCGTCGATGCCACCGGAGTCGGTGCCCCCGTCGTCGAAATGATGCGCCGCGCCGAATTGGGCTGCGAGATCTCCGCCGTCACCATCACCGGAGGCGGCACTGCCAGCAACATCGGCAGCATGCACCACGTCCCCAAAGCGGACCTCTGGGCCGGACTCACCATCATGCTGGAGCGCGACGAACTCCGCATCTCCACGGGAATCCCCTGCGCCGCCGCCTTGCGCCGTGAACTCACCACCCTCAGTTCCGCTACCGGCGAAGCCCCCGCCGGGGAAAAGGACGACTTGGCCATCGCCCTGGCCCTGGCAGTCTGGAAAGCCCGCCGCAGCGGCTTCAATATCGGAGTCGGCCCCAAACGAATAGACACCTACGACCCCGTCCTCCGCCACCACTACCGCCTCCTCTAACCACGCCGTTTGTGTGGGGCAGCCATTCTTGGCTGCAGCCGCCTTTAGGCGGCCATAACCGGATGTCCGGGTAACGGCAATAAGTCCCAACTCAATTGGTCCGTTTTTTTGGAACTGGTTGCGAAGCGGTGCCGCCACCACCACAACCGCCCCCCCCGCAAGTAACGTATCGACACCGTTACGTCCTTGTGCACCACAAACAAACAGTGATAGCGTCGCTACATGGTCCGGGGGGACTTGTGGCTCAAATTTCGCGCCACCAACCCCCCGCAGCAGCAAAAAAGGGAGTGACACAAGTGAGATTCTTCGTTCGAATCGTTGCGTGCGCCTTGTTCGCACAACTGGCCTTATGGGCCCAGGCTTCCGGCAGCGCCCAGATTTCCGGTACCGTCCACGACGCCAGCGGTGGTGCCATCCCCGGTGCCACCGTCAAGGCCCTCCAAACAGAAACAGGCTTCAGCCGGGCCGCGGTCACCGCCTCGGACGGCGCCTATGTCCTCCCCAACCTTCCCATCGGCCCTTACAAGCTGGAAGTGACCAAGGAAGGCTTCAGCACCTTCGCCCAGCCGGGTATCATCCTGGAAGTCAACACCAACCCCTCCATCAATCCGACCCTCAAAGTCGGCTCCGTCAGCGAAACAATTACCGTCGAGGCCGAAAGCCTCAGCGTGGAAACCCGCAGTTCCGGCGTCGGCCAGGTGATCAACCACCAGGAAATTGTCGACCTCCCGTTGAATGCCCGCGAACCGGCCCAGCTGATCCTGCTGGTGGGAGGCGCCACCAACCAGGGCGCGAACGCCGCCGATCTCAACACCAACAAGAACTACCCCACCATATCGATCTCGGTGGCCGGTGCTAACGCCAACCAGATCTCCTTCTCTCTCGACGGAGCGACCGCCAACGAGCCCTTCAACGGCCTCAACCAGCCCCTTCCGTTCCCGGACGCCCTCCAGGAATTCAAGGTGGAAACCAGCGCCGTCGGTGCCCAAACCGGCCAGCACGCCGCAGCCTCGGTGACCGTCGCCACCCGTTCGGGCACCAATGCCTTCCACGGCAACGTCTTCGAATACGTCCGCAACTACAACTTCAACGGACGGACCGCCACCGCGCTCACCCGCGACAGCCTCAAGCAGAACCAGTTCGGCGGCACCATCGGTGGTGCCATCATCAGGAACAAGCTCTTCTTCTTCGTCGGGGAACAATCCACCATCAAGCGGTCCAACCCCGGCGGCAATACCGGCTTCTCCATGACGCCCGCAATGCTCAAGGGTGATTTCTCCGTGATCGCCTCCACCGCCTGCCAGACCAAGCAGATCACGCTCGCAACCCCGTGGGTCGGCAATGTCCTCCCGCAATCGTTGCTCGATCCCATCGCGATGAAGATTGCCGCCCTGCTCCCCACCTCCGGCCAGCTGAATTCCTGCGGTCTGATCAACTACGCGGCGGGCGGCAACCAGCGCCAATACCAGATTCCGGCCAAGGTCGATTACACGATCAACGCCAAGCAGACGATGTTCGTCCGCTACATCCTTTCGAACAACTACACGCCGCTGTTCTACGACCCCTCGAACCCCTTGTTCACGGGCAGCACCACGGGCCAGAGCAACAACATCCAGTCCACGGCCATCGGGCACACCTACAGCATCAGCTCGAACTTGATCTCCAGCGCCCACATTTCGGCCAACCGCAGCCTGAACCCGCGTTTCATTCCCGTCTTCAAGTCGCCCATCGATTTCGGCATCCCGGTCACGCCCGTGATCGGCGCGCAGATGAACCTCGCCATCACCAACGGTGCCACCCTCGCGGGCGGTGCCAGCAACCCCGGCTACTTCAACACCCTCACCTATTCCGGAGCCGAGGACATCACCTGGCTGGTGGGCAAGCACCAACTCCAGTTCGGTGCCGAATACATCCGGGCTTACCTCCACGCCCAGAACACCCGCGGCGTCAACGGCAACCTGAATTTCACCGGCCAGTATTCCACTGTCGGCGGCGCGGCCGGACTTGGCTACGCCGACTTCGTCACCGGCCAGCTCAACGCCTATGGCCAGGGTCGCCCGTTCTACGACAACGACAAATCCGACTACTACGGTCTCTACATTCAGGACGCCTTCCGCGTCACCCAGCACCTGAGCCTCAATCTCGGTGTGCGCTTCGAGCCCTACCTGCCGCAGCGCAACACCGATGGCTACGTGGAAGCCTTCAGCATGTCCAATTTCCTCGCCAACAAGTTCGGCACCGCGCCCAAGGCGACTCCGGCCCTTGCACCGCCTCCCGGCCTGCTATTTCCCGGTGACGACGGCTATCCGCCCAACAACCAGTACAACCGCCGCGCCGAGCACTTCCTGCCCCGCATCGGCCTCGTCTGGGACCCGTTCGGCGACGGCAAGACCTCCGTCCGGGCCTCCTACGGCCTTCTCTACGACACCCCGCACATGTTCTTCTACACCCGCGTTTCGAACAATCCGCCATGGGGTGCCACCATCACCCGCGCCGGTGGACCGTTCCCGCTCTCCAACCCGTGGGCCGGTTATGCTGGCGGGGACCCGTTCGTTCAACAGTCGGGTCTGGCGAAATCACTGGGCTTCTTCCCCACCAGCGGCGTGTACGCGGTGTCCGATCCCGAGTTGAAGTCGCCGCAGATGCAGACGTGGAACCTCTCGATCCAGCGCCAAGTAGGCAAATGGCTGATCAGCGGCTCCTACATCGGCAACCATTCGATCCACCTCTGGTCCAGTCGCGAACTGAATCTGGACAAGTACATCCCCGGCAATTGCGTCGCGGGCCAATACGGCCTCACCGCCCCCGGCCCGTGCTCCAGCACCAGCGCCACCAACACGGCCGCCCGCCGCGTATTGACCCTGGCCAATCCCACATGGGGCCCGTACTACAGCACCATCGCCTATCTGGACGCCGGTGCCACCTCCAGCTACAACGCGGCGCTCATCTCCGCCCAGCACCGCTTGTCCAACAACTTCAGCGTGCTGGCCAATTGGACCTACTCGCACTGCATCTCCGATCCCAACACGACGGAGCTCACCGGCCCCTCCTACGTGGATCCCAACGACCGCCACGCGGACCGCTCAAACTGCAGTTCGGACCACCGCCACCAGATCAACGTGTCCGGTGTCCTGACCTCGCCCAAAGTCAATGGCCGCATGCTCGGTCTGTTGGTCAATGGCTGGCAGGCGTCGCCCATCTTCCGCTGGAGCAACGGCAATTTGACCACGGCAACCTACGGTACAGACGTCGCCCTGACCGCTGCCACCAACCAGCGCACCCAACAGATCCTGCCCAGCGTATATGGGGACGGCTCCGTGGTGAAATACTTGAACGTGAATGCCTTCCTTGCGCCGGCTGCCGCACCGCTTGGCACCTATGCCACAACCAAGCCGTTCACCATCATCGGGCCGAACGTCATGAACATTGACTTGTCGCTCTCCCGGACCTTCCAGATCCGCGAACTCGGCAGCATGACCTTCCGTGCCGAAGCCTTCAACCTGCCCAACAGCGTCATGTTCGGACCGCCAACTGCCGCCCTCAACAACGCCAGTTTCGGACGCATCGCGCCCCAGGCACAGAGCTCCGCACCGGGCAACAACACCACTGCCCGCGTGATGCAGTTCTCTCTCAAGTACGCTTTCTAACATGGCCACTCAAAACGCAAGGACCATGGAGCCATGGCGCACCGCGATTGTCAGCGCCAAGGAAAATTCGATCCGAATCCATGGTTACGACATTGCCGAACTGATGCAGCGGGCGACCTTTACCGATACGGTCTTCCTGCTGCACCGGGGCCGGTTGCCGAACGCGGCTGAGACCCGGCTGCTGAACGCGATCCTGATTTCCGGGGCCGATCATGGCGCGAATGCCCCGTCATGTGCCACGGCCCGATTGGCGGCGTCCGGCAACCGGCAATCCCTTTCGGCGGCTGTCGCGGCGGGAATCCTCACTATAGGAGACGAACATGGTGGGGCCGGATCGATCTGCATGGAAATGATCGCTGCCGGTTTGGAGCGTTGCAGCGCTGAGAGCATCAGTGTCGCCGAGTCCGCAGCCCGGACGGTGGCTGAAGCACGCGCCCAGGGCAAAAGGGTTCCGGGGCTGGGTCACCGCCTCCATTCGACCGACCCCCGCGTGGCCGTCCTTTTCGGTATGGCCCGCGAGGCCGGACTCCCCACCGCTGGTGCCGAGTTCATGTTGGCGCTCGAAGCCGAAGTGACGGCACGCGTCAAAGCGCTCCCCATCAATGTGGATGGAGCCCTCGCCGCCGTCCTCTACGACATGGGCTTCCCCCCGGAAGCGGGCAAGTTGTTGTTCATCGTCAGCCGCGTTGCCGGGTTGACCGCCGAAGTCGCCGAGGAATACGCCCGGGAAAAACCCATGCGAATCCGCATCCCCCTCGAATACGACGGAGTCCAGCCCCGCACCATGCCCGACACCACGGAATAATCCAAATGGCAAGAGAAATCACCCCCGAAGAGAAAGACGTCGCGGCCAGCCTTCTGGCCCGGGCCCGCGCGGCCATGCAGGTCGTGGAAGACTATGACCAGGACCAGGTCGACCGCCTCTGCCGCGCCGTCGCCTGGGCCGCTGGCAACGAAACCGCCGCCGTCCGCCTCGCGAACATGAGCGTGGATGAAAGCGGCATGGGTAGCCGCGAACCAACCCGCAGGGCCAAGATCCTCGGCATCCTCCGCGACGCCCTCCGCCAGAAAAGCATCGGCATCATCGAGGAAATCCCCGAAAAGCAAATTGTCAAATACGGCAAGCCAGCCGGCGTCATCGCCTCGCTGATCCCGGTCACCAGCGCCTACGTCACCCCGGCCAGCGTCGCCATCTACGCCGTCAAATGCAAGGACGCCGTGATTTTCTGCCCCCATCCCGCCAGCAGGAGGACCACGTTCGAAGTCGTCCGCATGATGCGCGCCGCGTTGAAAAACGCCGGTGCCCCCGAGGATCTCCTCCAGTGCGTGGAAAAACCCAGCATTCCGCTTTCGCAGGAAATCATGGCCATCTGCGACCTGACGAACGCCACTGGTGGCCAGGCCATGGTCCGCGCGGCGTATTCGTCCGGCAAACCGGCCTACGGGGTCGGGGCGGGGAACGCCACCATGGTGATTGACGAAACCGCTGACATTGAGGAAGCAGCGCGCAACACACGCATCAGCAAGACCAACGACTATGGTTCCGGCTGCTCCGCCGACGGCAATCTGGTGGTCGAGGAAACCATCTACGACCGCATGCTGGCCCAGCTGCAGTCCGAGGGCGGCTATCTCGTTAGTCCTTCCGAAAAGATCCTGCTCCGCAACGCCTTTTGGACCGCCGACGGGCACCGCACCCCGGACACTATCGCGCGCGCGGCATCCGTCGTCGCCGCGAAAGCGGGTATCGAACTCCCCGAGGGCAAGACCTTCCTGATGGTCGAAGAGGATAAGATCGGCAAGGAACATCTCTTCTCCACCGAAAAGCTCGGCATTGTCCTTTCCATCTTCAAATACGGTGGCGGCTTTGACAACGCCTTGGACAAGGTCCGGCAGATCTTCAATACCGCCGGCAAGGGCCACTCCTGCGGTATTTACTCGTTCAATGACGATCACATCCACAGGCTCGCGCTGGTTGCGCCGGTCAGCCGGATCATGGTCCGCCAACCCCAATCCCGTGCCAATGCAGGGCATTTCACGAATGGAATGCCAATGACCTCCAGCATGGGCTGTGGCATCTGGGGCGGCAACATCACCAACGAGAACATTCATCTAAAGCACTACATGAACGTCACCTGGGTCAGCAAGCCCCTGCCCGAGGACCGCCCGTCCGACGCGGAGCTGTTCGGTGAGTTCTACAACTCGGAAATCTTCTAGGAAAATCCATGTCTCATCAAGACGTAACCCCCAAGCAGGCTCCGGCACCCGGCAAGAGAATTGCAGCCTACCTGCTGACCGAGTACCTCGAACGGCTCGGCGTCGAAGTCATTTTCGGCCTCTGCGGACACACCAACATCGCGCTGCTCGACGCCTTGGGCAAGAGCAAGATCCGCTTTATCACCACTCGGCATGAACAGGTGGCCGCCCATGCCGCCGATGGCTACGCGCGGGCATCCGGTAAAACCGGCGTGCTGCTGAGCCATCTTGGACCCGGCCTCACCAACGCGGCTACCGGCGTCGCAAACGCCGCCCTCGATTCCATCCCCATGGTGGTGATTGCGGGCGACATTCCATCCTATTACTACGGCCGCCATCCCCACCAGGAGGTGAACCTCCACCAGGATGCCGACCAATTCCAGATTTACCGGCCCTTCTGCAAGCGCGTCTACCGCGTCGACCGCGTCGAGGACCTGCCCCGCATCGTCGAGCGCGCCTTCCACCTGGCTGCATCGGGTCGCCCCGGCCCCGTGCTGGTCGATGTCCCGATGGACATGTTCTCGGCGGATCTCGACATCAACGCCTTCCACCAGATGCCCGCCGAACTGACCCGGCCGTCTCTGGATGAGGCCACTGCCGCGCGGATTGTCGAGGAACTTGCGAACGCCAAGAATCCCGTCCTATACGCGGGCGGCGGTGTCCTCTCCGCCCGAGCCACGTCGGAATTGGCCGAATTGGCGGAACTTCTGGAAATCCCCGTCGCCCACTCTCTGATGGGGAAGGGAACCATGCACGAGCACAACCCGCTCCTGCTCGGTATGACCGGTTTCTGGGGCGCACCCATCGCCAACGACAAATGCCGGACGGCGGATCTGATTCTTGCGATCGGCACGAGGCTTGCCGAAGCCAGTTCCAGCTCCTGGGATCCTCGGTTCACCTTCGCAATTCCAGGCACGCGGCTGTTCCATATTGATACCGACTTGGCCGAAATCGGCCGCAACTTCCCCACCGAACTGGGTGTCGTCGCCGATGCCAAACTCGCACTCGGCGCATTGGTGAAAGCGGCGCGAAACCGGGCCTCCGCGCCGAGCCGCCCCGGTCTTCGGGCCGAAATCGCCGCCGCACGGGCCGCATTCGCCGCCAACTGGGCTGACCAGTGGACCTCCAACCAGTTCCCGCTACGCCCGGAGCGAATCCTCAGCGAACTGCGCAAAGCCGTTCCCGAGGACGGCTTCATCGTGACCGACGTGGGTTGGAACAAAAATGGAGTCGGCCAGCAATTCGCCATCACCGTCCCCGGCACGTTCGTCACCCCCAGCGGACTCTGCACCATGGGTTTCGGACCTTCGGCGGCGCTGGGCGTGAAGGTTGCCCAGCCCAACCGCGCTTCGGTTGCCCTCATCGGCGACGGCGGTTTCGGCAGCAATCCGGCTATCCTTGCAACCGCCATCGAAGCCGGACTCCCGGTTGTCTTCGTCATCATGGACAACGCCGCATTCGGAACCATCGCGGGTCTGGAAAACATGCACTACGGCACCACCTTCGGCTGTGTGTTCCACGACCCTTCCGGTGCCCCGTACCGGGTCGACTACACGGCGGTTGCCAAGGGCTACGGTGCGCGCGGCGTCATGATTCAATCGGCGCACGAACTCGGGCCCGCCCTTGAAGAGGCGCTGAGATCGAACCTGCCCACCGTCATCCAGGTCCCGATGGAGAACGCCCCCACCCCGACCCCCGGCTACTGGAACATCAACGATATCTACCGCAATGGCCAGTAACTCCAACGTCGTCGAAATAACGGGAGCGCCGCCCTTATGGCGCTCCTGGCTCGTCTGGTCCATCGCGGCCATTGTTTATCTGGCGGCATTCTACATCCGCGTCGCCCCGGCCGTAATGACGACCGAACTGATGCGCGATTTCCACATTACCGGCCAGGACCTGGGCCATCTTTCGGCCTTCTACTACTACGCCTATGTCCTGATGCAGATCCCCATCGGCATTCTGGTGGATTCCTTGGGAGCCCGCAAGCTTCTGGTCATGGGTTCCATCCTTGCCGCCGCCGGGACGTTCCTTTTCTCATCGACCGACAGCTTCGCCATGGCCTGCGCGGGCCGAGCCATAACCGGTGCAGCCACTGCGGTTGGCTGGGTGGTCACACTGAAGTTGGCGACGCACTGGTTCCCGTCGCGGATCTTCGCGACCCTGTCCGGACTCGGACTGCTGATCGGCAACATCGGGGCCCTGTTTGCCCAGGTACCGCTCCGGATGCTCGTGGAAGCGTACGGGTGGCGCTCGGTCGGCGTCGCCTCGGCAATATTCATCTTCTCGATGGGATTGCTTGCCCTGGCCGCCGTTCGCGATGACCCGTCGGAAGCGGGCTTCGCCAGCTATGCGCCGAAAATACTGCAAAATAGATCGCTCCAGCAGGACTCTGGCGTTGGATTCTTCCGAATATTCCATTATACGAATACTTGGTTGATATTTTTCGCCCAAGGCGGCTTCGTGGGTGCCATCCTCTC
This sequence comes from uncultured Acidobacteriia bacterium, assembly GCA_903893525.1. Classification (GTDB taxonomy): domain Bacteria; phylum Acidobacteriota; class Terriglobia; order Bryobacterales; family Bryobacteraceae; genus BOG-234. The sequence goes on from CAITMP010000490.1 coordinate 10,116, forward strand.
CTTCACCGGACTCTGGGGGCCTCCATTCCTCCGTGCCCGTTTCGGTCTCGCCCCCACCTCGACGGCGTGGATATCCTCGCTCATGATCGTCTGCTGGGCGTCCTCCAGTTTCCTCTGCGGCTTCCTGTCGGACCGTTTTGGGCGTCGCAAGCCGATCTATGTGACCGGCGCAGGCCTCGCGGCGCTCGGATGGCTGGTGATGTTCTACGTCCCCGGACTACCACTGGCCGCCTTCGTGGCCGTGGCTGCCCTGACCAGCGCCGCCGCCGGGTCCGTGATTCTGGGTTTCGCCTACGCCAAGGAGTCCGTACCGGCCCAATTCCTCGGAACCATCGGGGGCCTGATCAACGCGGGCAACATGATCGGCCCGATGACACTGCAACCAGCCATCGGCTGGATTCTGGACAAACAGTGGGATGGCAAAATCGCCAACGGTGCCCATATCTACGGCGTGCCCGCGTTCCAGACCGCCTTCGCCCTCATCGCCGGTTGGGCCATCCTAACCTGCGTCCTGGCCAGCCTCACCCGCGAAACCCACTGCAAGCAATCCGCCTAGTAGGTTTATCGGCGCCTCAATCTTGCAAAAGGAACGTTCACCCCAAAACCCCTTCCACCACCTTGCCATGAACATCGGTCAGACTAACATCCCTGCCCCCGAACTTATAAGTCAACTTCTTGTGGTCCAGCCCCAGCAGCCGTAAGATCGTAGCGTGCAGATCATAAACCTCGCACACGTTCTCCACCGACTTCATCCCGGTCTCGTCGGTAGCTCCGAACGCGATCCCCGGCTTCAAGCCGCCGCCCGCCATCCAGACCGTGAATGCCGTCTCGTGATGATCCCGGCCATCGGGTTTCGGGGCATGCGGCGTCCGTCCGAACTCCGTTGCCCACACCACCAGCGTGTCCTTCAGC
>CAITMP010000491.1 GCA_903893525.1 uncultured Acidobacteriia bacterium
ACGTACTTGGTGCACCTGTGCGGCCGTCCGATTCCGAATCGCGGACGATGCACGCTCGGACGCGAAACTGCTATCCAGCCGATGGCCTGGGCGGACGATGGATGGCTCCGCACGTTGGACGGTAGCGGCGTTCCGCACACCGAGGTCGTCGCACCGGACCTGCCTCTCCACGTTTTCCCGCCATCGCCGGAACGCGAGGATTTCGACAGCCCGAACCTGCCCCTGGACTTCCAGTGGCTGCGTTCCCCTTGGCCGGAGGAACTGTTCAGCCTCACGGATCGCCCCGGGTATCTGCGACTGTATGGCCGGGAGACGGTGGGGAGCATGTTCCGGCAAGCGCTTGTGGCCCGCCGCCAGCAATCGCACTGCTACAGCGCCGCCACCTCGATGGAGTTCGAGCCGGACCGATTCCAACAGATGGCCGGCCTGATCTGCTACTACAACAGCAGCAAATTCCACTACCTGTACGTTTCGCACGACGAACAGATCGGCAAGCACATCCGCGTAATGTCGTGTTTGCCGGACCAGGTGCAATCGGACAGCTTCAGCGCGCCGGTGTCGATTCCCGCCGGGAGGCCCGTGCAGTTGCGGGTCGAGGTGGATTTCGAGCGCTTGTATTTCGCCTACAGGATTGACGGGGGCGAGTGGGCGCGACTGCCGGGCCCGTTGGATGCGAGTATTTTGTCCGACGAGGCCGCGGCACCCGGAACGCCGAACTTCACGGGTGCCTTTGTTGGGGTCTGCTGCCAGGACTTGGACGGCACGCGAAAACCGGCGGACTTCGACTATTTCGAGTACCGCGAGCGTGCCTACAAGGCAGATCCATTCAACCAGTAAGCAGGTCGACTAGTCGCGGAACAGCAGGGGCGCGTACTTCGAGAGATAGACTTGCCAGTTGGGCCAGCTGTGGCCGCCACCCGATTCGTTGTAGATGTGGCGGACCTTTTTCTCCGCCAACAGGTCGGCCATGCCCTTGACGCCCTTGAAACCTGGATCCTCGGTGCCGCAGCCGATCCAGAGCACCTTCAGCTTCTTGTTGAGGACCGCCGGATCGGCCTTTTCCCATTCGGTGCGGTTCCCGCCGCCACTGAACGCCGCGATGTAGGCGAACTGGTCCAAGTTGTGCAGTCCGATGGACAGCGATTGGGCTGCGCCCATGGAAAGACCGCCGATTGCCCGGTGTTCCCGATCCAAGAGAACCCTGTACTTCCGTTCGACTTCGGGCTTGACGCCGCCCAGCAATTCCTTCTCAATCGCCATCGGATCGGCCGGAGCGGTGGGATCGGGCTTGATCTCGCGGGGGATGTGCCCGTACGGCATCACCACCACCATTGGCTTGATCTTGCCGTCGGCCAGAAGGTTGTCGAGGATCACGTTGGCCCGCCCGGTCCAAGTCCAGGAGGCTTCAATCTGCCCGTTTCCGTGCAGCAGATAGAGAACCGGGTACTTCTGCTGGCTCGCCTCGTAGCCCGGCGGCGTATAGACGTAGAACATTCTGGACATGCCCAGATTCTTCGAGTCATAAGTGCCGATGTGGAGGGTTCCGTGCGGCACCTGGCGCTCCTCGAAAACCGCTTTTTGGGCAGCCGGAACAATGAACATGCTGGTCGGGCCCCAGCGACGCACTTCCAAGTTTGGATTCGACGGGTCCGGCATGCGGAGTCCGCCGTCAATCGCGTAGCCGTAAGTGTAGGAACCGGCAGGCAGAGGCCCCACGGTCAGGCTCCAAACGCCCTTGTCGTCCTTGTGGAGCGGCTTGGGTTCCTTGAGAAATTCAAGAATCCCGGGCGACCCCATCAGGACCACCTCGGAAGCCTTCGGGGCAAAGAGCCGGAAAGTGACCGAGTGGTCGGGATGGATTTCAGGTGAGACGGGAACGTTCTTCGTGTCCTCGTAGTACGGGGTAGGCCCGCGTTGGCAAAATGCCGGGATCGAGAGGGCTAGTAGACAGATTGGGGTGACGAGGTGGCGCATAAGGAATCGCTTTGAAGCCTATCACAGAATCAAGCAAACAGCGCGGCGATCGCACAGCCCCCTCATCCGGGCCCGTAATCAAGTAGGCAACGGAGCAAAACAACAGTATCGTCCCGATTGCGGACGCTGGCAGATACAATGGACCAAAGTGCAAATGCATGGATCCATCGGTCGGTGAAATCACGCAACAACTGGCATCCCTGCGCGGCGGCAACTCTGCGGCGAAGGATGCGCTCGCGGAGCTTGTTTACCCGGCGATGCACGCGCGCGCCATTCAGTTCATGCGCGGCGAGCGTTCCGACCACACGCTGCAGCCCACGGCGCTTGTCAACGAGGTCTTCCTAAAGCTATTCAAGGGCCAAACAAACGTGGATTGGCAGGATCGCGCACATTTCCTCGCGGTCGCCAGTGCCAACATGCGCCGCATCCTGGTCGACCATGCCCGCCGCCGCAGGGCCGAAGTCCGGGGCGGAGGCATTGCAAAGGTCGATCTGGATGTGGCCCATGTCCACGTGGACCCCGCCCGCAGCGAAGAGATCCTCGATTTGGATGCCGCCCTGAAAGAACTGGCCGAGATGGACCCAAGGCAGGCCCGGCTAGTCGAACTTATGCACTTCGGCGGTCTCACCGAAGAGGAAGCGGCCGAGGTGGAAGGAATCCACGCCCGGACCGTCCGAAGGGACTGGGCTTCCGCCCGCGCCTGGCTCCAGACCCGATTGAGGAAACCACCGGCATGACACCTGAGCGCTGGCGGCTCGTCCGCGAGATCTTCGAGGAAGCGGTGGAACTGGCCCCCGGAGAGGTCGCGGCGTTCCTTGAACAGAAGTGTTCCGGAGATTCGGCGCTGTTGGCCGAAGTCCGCGCCATGGTGGCAGAACATCACCGCAGCGGAATCCTGGGCCACGGCGTCTGGTCCCCCGCCCCGGCACCGGTGGAGGACCCGCCAGCCGAACAGACCTTGTTTGCACCGGGCGATTTGGTGGCTGGGCGCTACCGGATTCTGCGCTACATCAGCCGCGGCGGGATGGGTGCCGTCTACGAGGCGGAACATCCGATTCTTCCCGACCACATCGCGCTCAAGTGCCTGTTGCCGGCCATCGCCAACGACGAAGCCATGATCGAGCGCTTCAAACGCGAAATCGGCCTGGCGCTCAAGATCGCCCATCCAAACGTCTGCCGGGCGTTCAACGTAGAGTGGCACCAGGCGAATCCTTCGAGCGCACGCGTCTACTTCCTCACGATGGAGTATCTGGCGGGGGAGACATTGTCGGAGCGGATTTCCGCTCGCGGGCGACTGGGCTCTGCCGAGGCCCTGCCCATCCTGCGCCAAGTCGCGGCGGGACTTTCGGCGGCCCACGCGGCACTGGTGGTCCACGGCGACTTGAAGCCGTCGAATGTGATGTTGGTCGCGTCCCGAGCCGTGGTCACCGATTTCGGCCTCGCCCGCAGCGTGAGGCCTGTGGGGTTGAACGGGGTGGGGATAAGTGCGGATGCCGAGACGACCTTGACACTTTCCAACGCCGTGGCTGGCACGCTCGACTACATGGCACCGGAGATGCTGCGCGGCGCACCGGCCAGCGTCCAGTCCGACGTGTATGCGCTCGGGATGGTGGCATACAAGATGGTGGTGGGCGCGCTGCCCTTCGCGTCGGACCCGCCGCTGGGTGCAGCGTTCCGGCGCACTGCGGAAGCGGTTCCCTCCCCTCGCCTTGCGGTGCCGGAACTGGACGCCCGGCTTGAGCGCGCGATTCTGGGGTCGCTCGAAATTGATCCCGCCCGCCGCTTCCGGACAGTCGCGGAGTTCGTGTCTGCGCTGGACGGCGATCCCGCGACCGGCGATTCGTCCTTCACCGGACCGGTGCCGGTACCCGTGCAGTGGCGGCTATCCCGGCGGCAGGCGATGGCGACAGCAGGGGTTTTGGCTGCGGGTGCAGGCGGGGGTGCCGGATTTTGGCTATGGTCGCGCAATCGCAACCGCCCCTCGCCGGAGGCCGAAAGGCTCTACCAGCAAGGCGTCGACAACATCCACGCCGGGGCGTATTTTGCTGCGACGAAGGCGTTGGAGCGTGCCGTGCAGTCGGCTCCGGGTTTCGCGCCGGCTCGGGCGCGTTTGGCCGAGGCGTGGTTGGAACTGGGCCAGCCAGAGCGCGCGTCCACGGAATTCCTAGTGGTGCGACGCCTGGGCAACTCAGGTCTCACCAGGCCCGAGCGGTTGCAGATCGAAGCGTTGGATCTCTTGCTGACGCGGGAGTTCGCCGCAGCCGCCAAAAAGTACGAGGAATTGGTCGCCGAGGTCGGGGAGCAGGACGGGGGCGTCCAAGTCGACCTGGGCCGGACCTATGAGAAAGCCTCGAACGAGAACGCGATTGAAGCCTACAAACATGCCGCGACAGGGCCAATGCGCCTGCCTGCGGCCTGGTTGCGCTTGGGAGTCCTCTACCAGAGGAAGAAGGAAATAGCCCAATCGAATGCTGCGTTCGCGGAAGCCGAGCGGGGCTACGCGCAGTCCAGCAATCTGGAGGGGTTGACGGAACTGACGCTCCAGCGCGGGGTTGCGGCGAATCGGAGCTCCCAATATGCGGAGGCCGAGGTTTTTCTCGGCAAGGCTATCGAGCGGGCCAGGGACGCGGGCAACTTGTCGCAGGAGATCAGCGCCAAGCTGACGCTGGCAAACGTCCAGTACGCCCAAGGCAGGGCGGAGCGGGCCGAAGCGCTGGCACAGGAGGCGCTGTCGGCCGCGCAGACGAATCAGCTGGAGTACTTGTCGATCCGGGGATTGCTCAACCTGGGCAGCTCGCTGCGGTTAAAGGGGGACTATACCGGAGCGCAGCGCTATTTCGAAAACGGCTTGGCTCTGGCCTCGCGGACCCGCTCCACCTCGTTGGCCGCACTGAGCCGATTGAATCTGGCCAGCCTATTCGCACAACTCCACCGCGCGAAGGAGCAGATCGAGGCCGCTGGATTGGCATTGGAATACTATAAACCCAACCACTTCGCCAAGGAAACGTTCCAAGCATTGACGATTCAGGGACTGGGACAACAGTACCTCGGGAACTACCAAGGCGCGTTGGCCGCGTTCCAACGGTTGCTCGATGAAGCGATTCGCGCGAACGACCAGCCAAACATTGCAGACGCCCACCAGTATCTGGGCATCGTCTTGAGTGATTCCGAAGATCTTCCGAAAGCATTGGAACAATACAAACTTTTCCTCGCAGCGGCTACTGGGAGCTACGTGGCCTATGCCGCGCGGAACTGCGCAATTGTTCTGGCGCGATTGGGCCGTCACACCGAAGCCATCCCGAAGCTCGCGCAAGCTGAAGCGTTGGTATCGGCCTATCCTGCGCTGGGACCATCCTTGGCAAGATGCCGCGCGGAAATGGCACTCATGCGCAACAAATATCAGGAGGCAACGGCGGCGTGCCGTAAGGGCTTGGCGATTCCCGGCGCAACCCCTTTCATAATGGTCGATTTGACAAGCATCCTAGGGGTGGCGACCATCCGATCGGGCGAAGCCAGACTCGGTCTGGCGAAGTGCAAGGAAGCACGCGAGGCCGCTCGAAAGCTGGATGACACCGGGTTGGCCCGCAGCACGGCCTTGGCTGTTTTGGAGGGGATGCTTGCGGTGCGCGATATTCCGGGCGCTACCGCCCTCTTTCATGAATTGGAGCCGACGTTGGACTCCTTCCCGGCAACCAAGCTGTTTGCGCTTGGATTGATGTCCCGAATCGATACGCAATACGTGGAACGTGGTAGAGTAGCAGTCGAGAAGATCCGGTCACTTTGGGGCCGGGAAGCCTTGGAGATCTATGTGAATCGTCCGGACCTCAAGGATCTGGAGCGGAGATTCGTCTAGTCAAAAAGGAATTTTTCTTGGAGGTAAGGCAAATGAAGAAAATTTTCGCGGTATTTGCGATGTTGCTCCTCACTGGATGCTGGGGGGATAAGCCTCTTCAAATCAAGAGCAGTCCAGAAGATGCAGCCCCGATCATCATCGCAGACGGCTCGGTTTTGCTGCATCGAGACCAAGTGGGTGGGAGGGGTGGATTCGGTCGCGGCAACGGTAATCATCACTCCAAAGGGCACTATGCTGATCTCGTCCCGGATTACCTCGCTTACAAGTGCGCGGACAGTGCGGATTGCTCGCAAAAGTGCTTTCCGCCCTTCGTTGTCCGAGCCTGCAAACTTGTGAATCTGCCCCAACCACCGGATCAAACACCATGGATTCTCTATGCCATCGATGCGGATGGAAAGGTCGCGGCAACGTTGTCCGACATCGGCGGTGACATCGACATGGCCTACGCCACCGTTACGAATCCAACGGTGACAGACCTTATGACAAGCACCGCAGATTTGGATTCTGTCACATATGTTGAGAACGGTAAGAAGCCTATAACTATGACGTGTGAAAAAAAATCCCAATCGAGCCCTAGGCCGAACTGCGTCTCCGTGTTTTTCAAAAAAGCCAACTAACAAAGTATTGCAACGGGCCTAGCCAAACAGCGCATCAATCGACTTGCCCTTGCCATCCTTGGTCACATAGACCGGACGCTTCTCCGTGATGAACGAGTGCGTCGGCGGGATGCCGAGGGTCCGGTACATGGTGGCGTGCAGATCCTCCATCGAAACGGGGTTTTCCAGCGTGATGCAGGGACGCTCGTCCGCAGTTTTGCCGTAAACAAAACCCTTCCTGACCCCGCCGCCGAACATCAGCACCGTTCCGGCACCGGTGAAGTGGCGGTGCATGCCGTAGTGCATCGGCAACTGCATCACATCCGGCGTGGAGGACTGGTCCTTGACCTCCTTGCCGACCTTGCCCTCCGTGATGGCGTCACGGCTGAACTCGCTGGCCAGAACCACCAAGGTCCGGTTCAACAGCCCCCGCTCCTCCAGATCCAGAATCAGGCGTGCGATGGGTGCGTCGATGACTTCCTTCATCTCCTTGGCCCGGTTGTGTCCGTCCTGGTGCGAATCCCAATGCACGAACGGGATGTACTCGGTGGTGACCTCCACGTACCTGGCACCGTTCTCCACCAGTCGGCGGGCCAGCAGGCAGCCTTGGCCGAATCGGCTGGTACCGTAGGCGCTGCGGGTCTTCTCGGGTTCCAAGGAAAGATCGAAGGCCCTGGACTGCGGCGAATTCAGCAGACGGTCCGCGTTGTCCAGGGACCGCAGCATCGATTCGCGCTGGAAATCCCCGGCAAACTGGTACACCGGCTGCGCGGCGAGAATTCGCTCGTACAAGTTGCGCCGCGTGCGGAAGCGTTCCTGGCCCAGATCGGCGGGCGGGCGGACGGCGGAGGCTGCATCCTCCGGATTCGTGATCAGGAAGGGGCCGTATTCGGTCCCGAGATACCCGGCCGTGTGGAAGGATTTCAGCGGTGCCGACTCGCCGCCGATCTCCAGATTCTGCCCGATGGAGATGAATGCGGGCATCGTCGGAATCCTCGGCCCCAGCGTCTTCGAAATCACAGCGCCCAAATGCGGGATCGCCATCGGTTGCGGCGGCACGTAGCCCGTGTGCCAGTGGTACTGGTGGCGCGAGTGCAGGATCGCCCCCAGATCGCCCGCGCGGTAGGTTCGGATCAGGGTCGCCCGGTCCATCACCTGTGCGATCTTCTCCAGCC
>CAITMP010000492.1 GCA_903893525.1 uncultured Acidobacteriia bacterium
ATGACCAATACAACCATTGACCGCCTGAGCAACCTCATCGTCGAAAAACTGGACGCGAATATCCAACTGGACCAAATCCATCCAGAGACAGCGCTGTTGGAATCAGGCCTGAAACTGAACTCGCTGGCCATTGTGGACTTGATCACCGCCGTGGAGGAGGAGTTTGGCATCCAGTTTGGCGAGGATGACCTCAATATGGACGCCTTCTCCAGTGTTGCGGCGTTGGCCGGGGTTATCGATTCGCACGCTTCCGAGTAAGTTCGCAGACGCCGCCGCCGACCAGAACCGGCCTCACTGTTTTGGACTTGATTTGTACCTCTCCGCCAAGGCCAGGGCTGCGTTTCGCTGCCGGACGGCCCAATCGCCTTTGCCTCCGTGGGCTGTCCAGTCCCCCCAAAGATCCGCTCCTCGGCGCGCCCATTCCGTCGAGTTCTCACATTGCGCCAAAGTCGCATACACATTGGCCAAGGCAAAAACTGTGTAAAATTCGTCGGGGCGCTCTTTCAGCACCGATTGAAGTTCCGCCACTTCGGCCTTGTACAGGGCTGCCGCGGCTGAATTGTTGCCCATGGACAGCTCCAAATGGGCCAGTGACATGCGAGCCCCGACCATATCGAGCTTCCACTCAAAGTCATGGGGAATCCGTTTGGAAATGTCTTCCACATTGGACTGCATCGCGCTCCGGGCCTCCGCGTATCGCCCCAGCCGCTCCCAGACCCGCGCTTGGATTGCCGCCAGTACGCTCAGATTGTGGGTCCGCACCGCGGGTACAGACAACTGCTCAGTGACGCGAATTGCTTCGCGCAGCCACTCCTGTTCGCGGACTAAATCCGCCTCCTGCCCAACTTCGGCCCGCGCTAGAAAGACGGCAGCCTCGTTCCTGGGTGCCAGAGCGTCATTTGGGTCCTCTGCGCGCAAAGCGCGCGCCACCTGCAAAGCTTCCGTCAGGTAGCCGACCGAAGACGGCACATCCCCGAGATTCTGGTTTGACGGATTTCCAGTCCACCGCGCGCACTCGATCAGGACAATCAGCAGATTTCTTCGGTGTTCCAAGTGGCGGGGCTCGCGATGGATCCGTTCCAGGAGACCGGCCCGAGCTTCACGGAAGCGCGACATCGCGGCATCCAGGTCGCCGGTGGCTCCCTGCGCCTTGCCCGCCCTCTGCAGGCATCGGGTACGAATCTCCTCCGAACGGCCCTCGAGTTTGCCCACAGCCTGTGCAGCCGAGAGGCACGATTCGAACTCCTGCAACGCGGCCGCCCATCCCACCGTCCTGAAGACCACATCCCCCAGACTGCGGTGCGCATCCATCAGCAACTCCGTTTCGGGCTTGCCCTGCCACCGGCCTATCCGATTGGCGATTTCCAAGCTGGACTTGATCTCCGGCAAACCAGCCAGTGAAAAGGTCGCGGCCTTGATTTTGCCCCATGCCACCAATCGCCAAATGGCAGGGTCGCGGGTACCCTGGGCGAGCGGTTCGGCGATTTGCAGGGACCGGCGGTAATTCTTCAAGGCGTCTTGCGGACGTCCCAGATTGGCCCGGTACGGATCGCCCAGCACGTCGCCGATTTTCTGGTACGCGGCCGCAACTTCCAATAGGAGTGACCGGTCGCCTCCGGCTTCCGACGCGAGGCTGTTCAAATACGTCGATGCCGTCGATACCAGCATTTGCCGGGCTTTGGTGGCACCGGGAAGGTTCTCTATTTCGTCGTTGACGTCGAAGAGGAAGGTCCTGGCGAGTCCCCGCACCTGTTCGAAACGCCGTTCAGCCCGCCTCGCCTGGTAGATGCTGACGCCGGCACCAGCCATCAGGCTCACCACAAGTAGCGCCGCCATCGCGGAGGTCCAGCTGTTGCGGCGGAGAAACTTTCCGACGCGGTAGAACGCCGTATCCGGGCGTGCCGCAACAGGATGGCCGTCCAGATAGGCGGTCAGATCCTCCGAAAACTGTTGTACCGACTGGTACCTGCGCTGCGGGTCCTTCTGCAGCGCCTTCCCGACAATGTTGTCGAGGTCTCCGGCCAGCTTCCTGCGCCACTCCACCGGGGCGACCGTGCTGAGGGGAACAATCTGCTCTTCGCAGACGACCCGAACCAGTTCGGCCGGGTCCTGCCGTGTCAAGCGGTGTGCCTTGCTGGACGTCAGGAGCTCGAACAGAACGGCACCCAGCGCATAAACATCGGAAGCCGCCGTTACAGTCTCGCCCCGCACCTGCTCCGGGCTTGCGTACTCCGGCGTCATCATCCGCATTCCGGTGGACGTCTGGGCGGCCTCGTCCGGCACGACATCGGGGTCCTCGAGCTTGGCGATACCGAAATCAAGCAGCTTGACCGTGCCGTCGGCAGTCACTAGGATGTTCGACGGCTTCAGGTCGCGGTGGATCACCAAACGCTGGTGGGCATACTGCACAGCCCCGCAGATATCCCGAAACAGGGCTATTCGTGCATCCACATCGAGAGCCTGCTGGCGGCAATATTCCGTGACGGGAACGCCCTCCACAAACTCCATCACGATGTAGGGCCGACCGTCGACCTCGCCGCCATCGATCAACCGGGCGATGTGGCGGTGTTCCAAGCCGCCGAGGATGCGCCGCTCATAGCGGAAGCGGGCGAGGGCGAACTCGGACTCAAGCCCCAGCCGCAGGACCTTGATTGCGACTTGCTTGTGGAACAGTCCGTCGTCGCGCTCAGCTTGGTAGACGGTGCCCATGCCGCCACCGCCGATGACTCCGACAATGCGCCAAGGTCCGATGCGTCGCGGTGCCGCTACCTGTTCCAAGACTTCGGCATCGACGGTGTTGCGAAGGTTCTGGATCGCGGTATTTTGCGAATCGGCCTCGAGAAGGATCTCCAGTTCCCTTCGCAGCGTTTCATCGCCTTGGCAGGCAGTGGCTAGATAGCTATTCCGCTCATTAGGCGAAAGCTCCACAGCCTTCCCGAATATCTCCTCTATACACAGCCAACGATCAGGTGCCATGCTCACCGAACCAGTTTAGTACCCATAGGCTGCGTGTCCCCCCCCAATGGGAGAATTGTTCTTGGCCCCCAACGACCTTCTCCAACTCTTCATCCTTTCGGCAATCTGGGGCGCGTCCTTCATCCTGATCAAACACGGCGGGGAGAGTTTTCCACCGGCGTGGATGGCACTGCTCCGGCTTGCATTCGGCAGTGCGTTCCTCGCCGTAGCAATGCGGGTGAAGAGGGCCCCTGCCCCGCCCCGCAGTCTGATTCCGTTTCTGCTGTTGCTCTCGCTGTTCAACAACGCCATCCCGTTCACACTCATCGCCTGGGGCGAACACTCGATCCCGAGTGGTTTGGCGTCGATTCTGAACGCCACCACGACACTTTGGGTGTTGATTATTTCGTTCATCACCGTGCCCGCAACGCGCAACCTGCGGGTCGCGGCCGGAGTGGCGGTCGGATTCGTCGGCGTTGCAATCGCCGTTCTTGGCACCGGTAGCCACGGCAATGCGGCACAACCAATCGGAGTAATCCTCGTCGGCTTGGCCGCAATCTCGTACGCCATCGGCACCGTGCTCGCCAAGACCCGCCTGAAACAGCACGACCCTCTCGGCTTGGCCACTGTGCAGCTTTCGGTGGCGACCGCCATGATGCTCCCGCTGGCGCTTCTCGGCCCCCTCCCGACCGCTGTATCCGCCGTTTCCCTCGGCTCCGTGGCAGCGCTCGGAGTGCTGGGAACCGGGCTCGCCTACATCCTTTACTACGGCCTGCTGACACGGGTTTCGGCTGTCCAGATTCAATCGGTCACCTACATCCTCCCGTTGTGGGGCCTGATGTGGGGCTTGATAGATGGCGAACCGCTCGGATGGATGTCGGGTGTCGGTGTGGCGGTTGTACTGGTCGGTCTGGCACTGCTGCGGCGATGAAGTACGTGGAGCTCCACGCCCGGTCGGCATTCAGCTTCCTGCGGGGAGCCTGTCCGCCTGAGGACTATATCGAACTGGCGAAATCCCAGGGCCACCATGCCCTGGCACTCACCGATATCGACGGCGTCTATGGCTCGCCCCGACTCCACAAAGCCGCCAAGAAGGCGGGTATCCAAGCCCACGTTGGCGCCGACATCACGTTGGCGGGGGGTGGCCACGTCACTCTATTAGTCGAAAACCAGGCTGGATACCAGAACCTCACCCAGCTGATCACGCGCACAAAACTGGAAGCCCGGGAAGCCACGACACTGGATCTGGGCGAATTCTCTTCGGGACTTCTCGCCCTTTCCCTCTCGCCGCAACGCGCCGACCTCGAAGATCTGGTCCGCGTCTACGGCCCGCAAAGCGTTTACGTCGAGCTCCAGCGCCACTACGACCGCAAGCAGGAAGTTCGCAACCAGACCGCCGTCGAAACCGCCCGCGCTCTCCGCCTCCCCGTCGTGGCCACCAACGGCGTTTGCCACGCCTCGGCCATCCAGCGCGAAATCTTCGACGTTTTCACGTGCCTCCACCACAAGACCACGCTCGCGCAAGCTGGACGCCTCCTCGCCACCAATTCCGAACGCCGCCTCAAGTCCCCGGCCGAAATGGTGGAATTGTTCTCGGACCTACCCGAGGCCATCGCCAACACCCTCGAAATCTCCTCGCGCCTCGGCTTCACGCTCAACGACCTCGGATACCGCTTTCCCGACTATCCCCTTCCCCCCGGAGAAACTGTCGCATCCTACCTCTGGAAACTGGCCCACGAGGGTGCGCGCGGGCGCTACCAGCCCTATTACGACCGTGCCCGCCAGCAAGTGGACCGCGAACTGGCTCTAATCGAAAAGCTCGGACTCGGCGGCTACTTCCTCATCGTCTGGGATATCGTCCGCTTTTGCCGCGAAAAAGGCATTCTCTGCCAAGGACGCGGATCGGCGGCCAACAGCGCGGTCTGTTATTGCCTCGGAATCACGGCAGTCGACCCCGTCGGCATGGACCTGCTGTTTGAACGCTTCCTCTCCGAAGAGCGGGGCGAATGGCCGGACATCGACATCGACCTGCCTTCGGGAGACAAACGGGAACTGGCCATCCAGTACGTGTACGAAAGATACGGTGAGCGCGGGGCGGCCATGACGGCGAACGTAATCACATACCGGGGCCGGTCGGCAGCACGCGAGGCCGGGAAGGTTCTGGGATTCGATGTGAAAACACTGGACCGCCTCGCCAGCCTTGCACCCATGTGGGGCTGGCACGATGCGGTTGACGACAAACGGCAGCAACAGTTCCGCGCCGCCGGACTCGACCTGGAAAACTTCCGTGTGAAGAAATTCCTGGAAATCGTGACCGGGATGCAGGACATGCCGCGCCACCTGGGCCAGCATTCCGGCGGCATGATCGTGTGCCAGGGCCGTCTGGACCGCGTCGTCCCACTCCAACCCGCCAGCATGCCGAACCGGGTGGTGGTCCAGTGGGACAAGGAGGACTGCGCAGACCTGGGGCTGATAAAAGTCGATTTGCTGGGCCTTGGGATGATGGCAGTGCTGGAGGACTGCCTCAAGCTCATCCGCAACCACTGGCGGGAGGAGATTGACTTGGGGCGTCTCCCATCGGACGACCCAAAGGTCTATGAAACGCTCTGCCGTGCCGACACGATCGGGATGTTCCAGGTGGAGAGCCGGGCCCAGCAGGCCACGCTGCCGAGACTGCGTCCGGTGAAATTTTACGACCTGGTGGTGGAGGTGGCGTTGATCCGGCCCGGCCCGATCGTGGGGCAGATGGTCCACCCGTATTTGAACCGGCGGACCGGCAAGGAGGCCGCGGACGCACTGCATCCCCTCCTGGAGCCGGTGCTCGCGCGGACGCTTGGCGTGCCCCTGTTCCAGGAACAGCTCCTGCGCATGGCGATGATCGTTTCAGATTTTACTGGAGGCGAGGCCGAGGAGCTTCGCCGCGCGATGGGGTTCAAGCGGTCCGAGGCGCGCATGTCGGAAATCGAATCGCGGCTGCGTTCCGGAATGGCGCGTAAAGACATCGTTGGCGAGACCCAGGACCGCATCGTGCGATCGATCACGTCGTTCGCGCTGTACGGCTTCCCGGAATCCCATGCGGCCAGCTTCGCCCTGATCGCCTATGCCAGTGCGTGGCTGAAAGTGCACTATTTGCCTGCGTTTACGTGCGCACTCCTAAACAATCAGCCGATGGGCTTTTACTCACCGGCGGTGCTCATCAAGGACGCTCAGCGCCATGGTTTGCGGGTGCTGCCCGTGGATGTGAACATCTCCGAATGGGACTGCACCGTCGAAGGCTCGGAACGGCATCTGCGACTCGGCTTGCGGTACGTCCGTGGGTTGCGCGCCGAGTCCGGGGCGGCGATTGTGGCGGCGAAACCGTTTGCGGACGTGGACGATCTGGCCCGCCGCGTGCCAAAACTGCGGCGCGACGAACTGCAATCGCTGGCGGCCACCGGCGCACTGGCAAAGCTGGCAACGGCCCACCGCCGGGATGCGCTGTGGAAAGCGGCCCGCGCGGGACGGTCGGTTGGACCCCTGTTGGAGGAGGTGCCGGAACTGAGCCCCGAGGCACCATTGGAGCAGATGAGCGTCCCCGAGCGGCTTGCAGCCGACTACC
>CAITMP010000493.1 GCA_903893525.1 uncultured Acidobacteriia bacterium
TGCTTCTAAACCAAGCAATGATCCCGCTCGCGGGCTCACCCGGACTCAGCCAGTTGAAGAACAGCGCCGGCGTCAATGTGCCGCTTTACAACCTCTTTGCGCTGCCCGGCTTCAACAATGCCGAAACGATCCGCGCCGTTACCGCATCGGGCTACCAGTCCGGATTCTCGGATCTCCTCGCGGTGGAAGGAAGCCTACGCGGGGAGGTCTTTGATCTTCCGGCGGGCGCGTTCGAAGTGGCCTTCGGTGGTCAGTACGTGGGTGAAAGCTTGAGCACGGGAGCAGATCCGTTGCTGGCGAGTGGTAACCTAATTGGGCTGGGTGCGTTGCCCGCGTATCCGGGCGGCACGCGGGACCGCGTCGCCGGGTTCGCCGAGGGCGCCATTCCCATCGTCTCCCCCAAGCAGGACATCACCGGAATCCATCGCCTCGATTTGTCGGTCTCCGGCCGCATCGAGCACATCGAATCGGCGAACAACTCCAAATCGTCCACCGTTCCCAAAGTAGGCATTCGATGGCAACCGTTCGACGAGCAGGTCACCCTGTCGGGCACCTATTCTCAAGGCTTTGTGGTGCCGGGGCTCACGCAGCTTTACGGCCCGGCAAACCAGAGTAGTCCGTACATCGTGGCACCCGATGACGGCAATGGCTTCAAGCCCGCGACAGTGCAGGGAACGGTCAACCTGCTGACCAACCCGAACATTCCGCCCGCAACCTCTGAGACCTTCACCGGGTCCCTCACCTACTCGCCCAAGCAAATCAAGAACCTCACGCTCGGCTTCAGCTACTACCACATCGTGGAAGACAACGTGGCGTTCTACCCAAGTGGTTCAACCATTGTCGCCGACCTCAATAAGAACGGTGCCGCCTCCATCTGGAACGGTCGCCCTGAATTGCAAGGCGCTCCGATCTACGTCGATTCGAACGACACGCCCTATTTCCCGACTGCCGGCGTGCAGTCCACGTACATTAACGTGAACAATATCGGCACGCTCAATCTTCCGTTGATTCCGGGCGGGGCAGTGCGGACCGACGGTGTGGACCTCACGGCGGACTATCTCTGGGACCTGGGATCGGCCGGTTCGGTGCGGCTTTTTACCACGGCCAACGTACTGTTTGCCTACGACATCAAACTCGCCCCGACGGCTCCGTGGTACAGCTACAAGGGGCAGTACACCGACTCCCAGGCTGTGGCCGCGGCCCAGGGGCTGATTCCCGACTACAACCTCTCTGCCGGGTTCACCTGGAGCTTCCACAACTTCGACTGGACGGTGCAGGCGCACTATCTGCCCGGAGTGGTGGACCTCGGCGATACCCATGGATCTGTCGGCGCGCCGTTGAACGATTTCACGGCGGCTGGCACCGTTTGGAATGTGCCTGACTACTACAAAATCGACATGCAGCTCGCCTACACCTTCAAGAGCGAGTCCAAGGGCAAGTGGTATGACGGCGCGCGCGTCGCCGTGGGCGTGAACAACCTGACCGACGAGAAACCCCGTCTGATCGCTTCCTCCTCCGAGGACAACACCGACAAGTCGAGCTACGACATCCTCGGCCGCTTCGTGTACATCGAAGTGTCCAAGAAGTTCTGAGTCGCCGCCGAGCGGGAAAATCTCAACAAAAGCAGGGGTTCGGCGTTCGCGTCGGCCCCCTTTTTCTTTCTGCCAATTACCGCGACGGAAAATTGACTCGCCCCGGCTGTTTCCCTAGCTTCCGGACGTAAATACCGGCAGCGAGCCCCGAAATTTACCTTCGGGGCTTTTTCCTGCCGTTCCATCCA
>CAITMP010000494.1 GCA_903893525.1 uncultured Acidobacteriia bacterium
CGGGTACCGGCTTTCTGATGAGAGGCACCAGGAATATCAGAATTGCGCAGAGAAGCGCCATTCCGAGCAGAAGCTTGCCTCCCACCCGTAGCCTACCGGTGCTTGCGCGGTAGAATTCACGCATGACAAATCGACCCATGAATAGATTGTGGCTTGTCCTTCCGTGCGCCGCGCTGATGCTCGCCCAAACCCCCGGTGCCCCCACCCGTATGGCTGGCAGCGACGTTGGTAGCCATCTGACTGCGTTGAAAGGCAAACTGAAGGACGGCGTTGCCAGCGAGGTACTCGCCAACTGGGGCAACCATTCGTTCATGGTGATCCGTCGCGAGGCCGACGGCCAAGCCGAATTCCATGAAAGCCAAGCCGACATCATCATTATTCGGGCCGGGTCGGCGACGATGAAGATCGGCGGCAAGGTGATCGGCGGGAAAACGACGGCACCGGGCGAGATCCGCGGCACGTCCATCGAAGGCGGCGAGATTGTGCAACTGAATCCGGGCGACGTGATCCATGTGAATCCCAAGACACCGCACCAAGCCCTCCTCGCGAGAGGCCAGATGGTGGAGTACATGACGATCAAGGTGGATTCGAAGTAGATTCTTCGAAAGGATGGTGAGCCGGCCGGGGCTCGAACCCGGGACCACCGCATTAAAAGTGCGATGCTCTACCAACTGAGCTACCGGCTCCCAAGGGGACTGGGAAGAAAACAATTGCAGTCCCAACAGGACCGACCTCTTTAGGTTACCACGCGAACCCCCAAGCGCTATAATTGTCTACAAGCCAGCAGAGATGCGAACGTGGCGGAATTGGCAGACGCTCTGGATTTAGGTTCCAGCGCCCGCAAGGGCATGGGGGTTCGACCCCCCCCGTTCGCACCATTGGCTCCGCATTATTGGCTCCGCATTATTCCCTCAAGTTTCTCCTCCTGACACTCCAAGCCACTTGAAACAGACGGCAGGGAGGATTCCATCTCAATCCTGACTGGCCGACTGCGAGTGCCATACTCCCAGCTGCGTACTGATGAACGAGCTCTTGCGTTTACCCTGATTTCTCCTATATAATCGATAGGAGAAATATGACTTCAAGGCAATTCCTTACGTCCTTCCTCTTCGCCACCCTTGTCGTGGCACCGCTTGCCGCCCAAGTAGGCACCGCCTCGCTCACCGGAGTCGTCTCAGACGCCACCGATTCACCCATTCCGGGTGCCGCGCTCAAAATCGTCAACATCGAATCCGGCGTCACCCTAAACGCGGCCAGCAATGATGGCGGACTTTGGCGTATCAACTCGCTGGCACCCGGCCGGTACCGCGTCGAGGCCGCGGCAAAGGGCTTCGACACCGCCATCCGCGCCGGAATCACCCTCTCCACGGGACAAGTGCTTGCGGTTGACCTGAAACTCCAAATCGGCCAGCAATCCCAGTCCGTCCTCGTGAGCGAACGCGCCGAACTGGCCGACACCCAGAGCGCCAGCATCTCCCAGGTGGTGACGCAGGAGTACATCCAGAACCTTCCCCTACCAAACCGGTCTGCGAATTCCCTAGTGGCCCTCTCGCCCGGCGTCGTCATGATTGACCCCGGCCAGGGTGCCGAGAACTATCCCGTCTTCGCCGTCGCCGGCGGACGCTCCCGAAACCAGTCGTTCACCCTTGATGGCGGCAGCATCGGCAACGCCGTGGGACTCACCCGGCCCCAGCAGGTTGCCAGCCTCCCGCTCGACGCGCTGCAGGAATTCCGAATCGTCAGCAACAACTACGCCGCCGAATACGGCCATTCCACAGGCGGCATCGTGGCCCTGACTACCCGGTCCGGCACCAACAGCTACCACGGCAGCCTTTTCGAATACATCCGCAACGACGCCCTCGACGCCCGCAACTTCTTCGCCCGCACCAAGCCCCCGCTCCGCCTGAACCAATACGGTGCCGCAATCGGCGGTCCCATCCAGAAGGACAAGACCCACTTCTTCGCCAGTTGGGAACACACGGGCCAAAAGCAGAGTGACACCGTCACCTCCACCGTCCCCACACTCGCCGAACGCACGGGCGATTTCTCCCGCATTTCAGCTAGGATTTACGATCCTACCTCCCTCGTCGGCACCGTCAAACAACCCTTCGCTGGCAACCTGATTCCAGCCAGCCGCTTGGACGTCGTCGCGGCGAAAGCGGCAGCCTACTGGCCCACCCCAACAGGCAGCGGTTTCGCGAACAACTTTGTTGGCAACAGCATCACCAAGCTCGACCGCGACATTGTCGTCGGCAAGCTGGACCGGGCGTTCTCCGCCAACGACCGCGTCTCGGCGCGTTACTACATCAACGACGCCACCAGTTCCGTGGGCGGCTCCTACGGAATTCCCGTCTCCGATCCCCTCGCAACCAATACCGACGTCCGCATCCAAAGCGTTCTCGGCACGTGGACCCGCTCCTTTGGCCCCAGCTTGGTCAACAACCTCCAAGTCAGCTTCATGCAGCGCAAGTTCATCCAGACGCGCGCCGGGCTCGACGCCGACTATGCAGGCAAACTCGGACTGGTTGGCGTGGACAAGGCCGCGTTCCCCACATTCAATGTCACTGGCTACGGACTCCTGGGCAGCCAGGGCGTCACCAACAGCTCCATCGCGCGACTGCAATCTCCGATCCGCGACACCCAGATTCAGGACTCCGTTTCAAAATTCATCGGCAAGCATGCGTTGAAGGCCGGTCTCGAATACCGCTTCGGCTTCAACAATGAATCCAACAACCTGTCCAGTTCCGGCAACGTAGTCTTCAACCGCCTCTACACCGACCTGTCCGGCCAGTCCACCACCACCGGGGACGCTTTCGCGACCTTCCTTCTCGGTGCCGGCAACTCCGCATCCCTTTCGAAGACGGACGTCATCCCCTCGCGCGCGTCCTACTGGTCGGCCTATGTGCAGGACGACTACCGCATCACCCCCACGCTTACCATCAACGCCGGGCTGCGGTGGGAGACCGAACTGCCGCGCCACGTCGACGGCAACAAGCTGAATAGCTTTGACCCCAACGCAATCAACCCGGTATCCAAAACCCCCGGCGTAGTCACCTTCGCCGGGCGCAACGGCGTTCCGTCCACGTCGTTCGACCCCAACTACTTCAACTTCGGCCCCCGCCTCGGTTTCGCCTGGACCGGGCCGAAAGGCTTGGTCGTACGCGGTGGCAGCGGGGTCTTCTTCGGCCCCAACGTCAGCACCTCCATCACCACCAGCGCCACACTCGGATTTTCCGACAACTTCAGCGTCGTCACCTCCCAGGCCGAGACCAGCTACGCCCTAATCCTCGCCCAGGGATTCCCCGCCTACACCCGTCCGTCCATCGATACTGCCGGTTTCGGAGCCGTCGCCCCCGGGGCAAAGACGACCACCGCCGTCCAGTTCTTCGACCGCCATCGTCCAACTCCCGTCTCGTACCAGTTCAACTTCGATCTCCAAAAGGAGGTCGCCCGCGACCTGCTCGTCGAGCTGGGTTACATCGGCAACGTCAGCCACCACTTGACCGGCAACGATGTGACACTCAACCAAGTCCCCACCAGCCTCTTTGGCCCCGGCGACACCACCTCCAAACGGCCGTTCCCGCAATTCAGCAACGTAACATCGCTGAATCCGGCCATCGGCAACTCCACGTACCACGGCATCTTCATAAAATCGGAGCGCCGGTTCTCCAACGGCATCTCGTTCCTAGCGCACTACACCTTCTCGAAATTCATCGACGACATCGCCTCCGGGGATGAATTTGGAGATCCCGGCAGCTATCAGGACCAATACAACCGCCGGATCGACAAAGGACTCAGCGGCAGCGACGTGCCCAACCGGTTCCTCTTCACCGGCCTCTACCAAGTCCCCAAGTTCCGCGGCAACAAGTGGCTGGACCGCGCGGTGGGCGGCTGGCAGGTTGGAACGGAGGCCGTGATCCAGTCCGGCGAGAATTTCACAGTCTACGATTCGGCCAATACGACCAACGGCTTCCCCGCCGGAACCCTCCGCCCCAACCTCGCGGGCAACCCGAAGCTGGATTCCGGCAGCACTTTGCAGCACTACTTCAACACCGCGGCCTTCGTCCATCCGGCCAGCTTTGCGTTCGGTAACTCACCGCGCTCCGTGTTGCGCGGACCGGCCAGCACAACCGTGGATTTCAGCGTGGCGAAGACCTTCGACGTCCGCGAGTCCATCAAGACTGAACTTCGGGCGGGATTTTTCAACGTCTTCAACTTCGCCAACTTCGACCTGCCGGGCCACACGCTCGGCAACAACGACTTTGGCATCCTGAGCGCCGCCCGACCCGCGCGGACCACGCAATTGGCACTGCGGGTGATCTTCTAGTCGGGCAATCCCCAAATCCCGGCTCGTGGCCAATCCCGGTCACGGGCCGGGCAAATTTATTTTCCATCCCGTAAGGTGCCCCACTCCAATACCTTACTCACATTGCCCGGCGCGTAGCCACCCGTTTTGGCCACCTTTTCCGGCCTCCCGCCCTATACAATCGGGACGCTATGAAAAGCACTTCAGAAGACACAAACGTACTCACTCTCCGCGGATCGGTCGGCCAGGGTGGAGATAATCTGCCCGAAGACGTCGAGATGGTCCGTGGCCTGCTTGCGGAACACGGTCTCATCAATCTCGATGTCGAAACCGCGATCGAACAATTCCAGCGCTCCGCACTAGGAATGGAATCGCCCGACGGGCGAGTCGATCCCGGGGGCCGCACTTGGCGCGCACTCACTGGCTCCGCGGAAGGACCGGTCGAACCCACACTGCATGGATTGCCGCTCGATGAACCTGTTGCGGAAATCCTCCGGCGAATCCTCACCGAATCCGGCCACAGTTCCGCCAAGATCACCAGCGTGGAACGGACTCCGGCAGACCAAGCCCGCATCATGTACGAAAATATCGCCGCCCACGGCGTCGCAGCCCAGAAGAACTTGTACGCGCAGCCCGGGCGCGAAGTGATCGACGTCTTTGCATCCATGCCGAACAGCCCGAGGGACGAAGTGATCGCCGCCATGCTCGAAAGAATCGAGGAAATCGGACCAGAGCGAGTCTCCAACCACTGCAGTACATCCCGTTGGGTCTTCGACGTCGCACCTTCCAGCTTGGACAATCCAGAAGCCTTCTCCGCAGCGCTCAAAACCGCAGCGGGTGTAGACCGATACTTTGAGCCACCCCGCGACCCGGCGTTCCACATCGAAATACTCAAACTTTCCGTGTAGTTGAATAGATCATGCGCGGAGCCCGTAACCGTTTTTGGGCTCCGCGCATGGCCCGGATATATGATTTGAATGCATACTTCTGGGTAAAGGTTAGGGCACCAAGCTCCGCATGACCGCTACAGTAGGGGTTCCAAGGGAAACTTTTCCGGGAGAGCGCAGGGTAGCGCTAACTCCCAAAGCCTGTGAGGCGCTGGCGAAAGCCAAGCTGGCCGTGTTGCTGGAACACGGTGCAGGCATCGAAGCGGGATTTCCCGACGCTGAATATGAGCGTCGCGGCGTCCGTTTGGCCACCCGAGCCGAACTTTTCGCCAATTGCGAGATCATAGTTCAGGCGCGCACACCCGGCTCCAACCCGGTTCAGGGCATTTCCGACATACCGCTTCTGCGCCCAGGCCAGATCCTGATCGGCTATGGCGACCCACTAACGGCTCACGCTGAAAATTCCGCAATAGCCGCCACCGGTGCCATCTTCTTCGCCACGGAACTGGTCCCGCGCACTACGCGGGCCCAAGCCATGGACGCGCTGTCGTCGATGGCCAGCATCGCGGGCTACGAATCCGTCCTGATGGCGGCCTCGGCGCTGCCCAAGCTCTTCCCGATGATGATGACCGCAGCCGGAACCATCACCCCGGCCAAGGTCCTGATCCTCGGAGCGGGCGTCGCCGGACTCCAAGCCATCGCGACGGCGAGACGGCTCGGAGCGGTCGTTTCGGCCTACGATCTCCGGTCAGAAGTCAAGGAACAGATCGAGAGCCTGGGCGCCAAGTTTGTCGTCCTCGATCTTGACACCGGCGGAGGTGGCGGCGGCGGTGGTTACGCCAAGGCGATGGACGAGGCCTTTTACAAACGCCAGCGCGAGTTGCTGACTGAAGTCATCCGAGAGCAGGACGTCGTGATTACAACCGCCGCCGTCCCCGGCCGCAAAGCCCCGATCCTCGTCACCGCCGCGATGGCCGAGGCCATGGCACCCGGTTCCGTCATCGTCGACATCGCCGCCGAGCGCGGTGGCAACTGCGAGCTTACACACGCAGGCCAAACCGTGCTCCACAACGGCATCACCATCATCGGACCGACCAATCTTCCATCACGCGCGCCGTTCCACTCCAGTCAGATGTACGCCACCAACTTGGTCAACTTCCTCAAGCTGATCACCAAGGATGGGGAGGTCAACCTCAACATGGACGACGACATCATCCGCGAAACCATGGTTACCAAGGGCGGGCAGATCGTCCATCCCAAACTCGCTCCAGCCGTACCACTTCCAACAGCGCCACTTCATGAAGCACCCCGGGAGGCCCCCGCAAAGTGAATTTCGAATTCGGACTCTACGTTTTCATGCTCGCGGCCTTCCTAGGCTTCGAGCTGATCCGCAAGGTGTCGCCGCTCCTGCACACTCCCTTGATGTCGCTGACCAACGCCATCGCATCCATTTCGGTTGTTGGGGCAATCCTGATTTCCGGCGAGGAGCACGTCAGCACCCTCTCCCGTGTACTCGGCTTTATCGCGGTTGTGGCCGCCACCACGAACCTCGTCAGTGGCTACCTGATCACGGACCGGATGCTCAAAATGTTCAAAAAGAAGGAGCCGAGCCGGAAATGACACCCTTCGGCCTTCTCTATCTGGCTGCGGCCGCGCTTTTCATCCTTGCCCTGAAATGGATGAGTTCGCCGGCCACCGCCCGGCGCGGCGTCTTCGCGGGCGAGTTCGGCATGTTCCTGGCGATCGTCGGGACCCTGATGCGGCATGAGGTTGTGAATTACGAATGGATCATCGCCGGCTTGTTGCTCGGTGCCGTGATCGGCGTGCCATTGGCTTTGTTTATGCCGATGACGCACGTCCCCCAGCGGACCGCGATTTCCCAAGCATGCGGCGCACTCGCATCCGCACTCATCGGGACGGCCGAATTCCTCCGCCTGCACCCCAGCGGCTTCATGATGGCGGCGCTCGGCGTGGAAATGCTGTTGGGCTACCTGACGTTCACAGCCAGCATGATGGCGTTCGGCAAGCTCCAGGAACTCCTGCCTTCACGCCCCGTCACCTACAGGGGACAGAATTTGGTGAATCTCGCCATCTTCCTGGTGGCTGCGGCCATAGTCGGAGCCTTGGTTCTCGACCCCACAAAGACCGCCCTGTTCCCCATCTTTATCGCGCTTGCCATGATGTTCGGCATTCAGTTGATCCTGCCCATCGGCGGCGCGGACATGCCCACGGTCATCGCGCTGCTCAACTCCTACGCCGGACTCTCGGCTTGCGCGATGGGATTTGCCCTCGACAATAAGCTGCTGATCATCGCCGGTGCCCTCGACGGATCCTCTGGATTCATCCTGTCGATCATCATGTGCCGAGCCATGAACCGGTCCTTCACCAACGTGCTCTTCGGTGCTTTCGGACAAGTTCAGGCCGGTTCGGCGGCCACCGAGGCCAAACCCGTGCGCTCCGCCAGTCCCGAGGAGGCTGCGTCCATCCTGGAAGACGCCCGCAGCGTGGTTATCATCCCCGGTTACGGCATGGCTGTCGCCCAGGCGCAGCACAAGATCCGCGAATTGCACGATGTGCTGGTGAAGAAGGGTGTCGACGTCCGCTTCGCCATCCATCCCGTGGCTGGCCGCATGCCCGGACACATGAACGTCCTGTTGGCCGAGGCTGACGTCCCCTACGACAAGCTCGTCGAAATGGAAGATATCAACCCCGAAATGGGCATGACCGACGTGGCGCTAATCGTTGGAGCCAACGACATCGTCAACCCCGCAGCCAAGAACGATCCGGCCAGCCCCATCGCCGGAATGCCGATCATCGAGGCCGCCAAGGCCCGGACCGTAATGATCATCAAACGTGGCATGAGCGCCGGTTTCGCGGGTATCGACAACGAGCTCTATTACATGCCGAACACGTTGATGCTCTTCGGCGATGCCAAGGCGTTTACGGCTGGACTCGTGAAGGAACTGGCAGGCGGCCACTAGCGATCGGCAGCGCTTGTTCCTAGGTCTTGGGTTGCGCTGGAATTTCCGCGGAAACGGCGGTGCCCCGGCCAGGGGCGGTGTCGATGCTGATTCTGCCACCGAGCCTCTGGACCCGTTCCTCCATGCCCAGAAGTCCAAGCCCGTGCACTTGGCTCCGGTCGAAGCCACACCCGTTGTCACGAATCGAGAATTTGACTCTCGGCGGTTCCGGTTCCACCACCCAAGCCACGCTCACCCGCACATTGCTTGCCCGCGAGTGCTTGGCTGCATTGTTCAGAGCTTCTTGAACAATCCGGTAGACGCAGGTGCGGTGCGCGTCTGGAAGCACGTCCAAGTCATCCCCGGCTTCCACTTGGACGGTAAATCCATTGCGCCTTGCCATTTCCCTTGATTGCCACTGCAGTGCCGGAATCAGGCCCAAGTCGTCGAGCATGGATGGGCGCAGTAGTAGCGCCAGATCCCGTACCACCTGCATGGTCCTGCCAGTTTGCAGAGTTATAGAGCGCAGCCGTGCACGCATTTCGTCTGTATTATCAGCCACTTCCGCGTTGCCAGCCTCCATCAGGATCGCTGAGAGTGCTTGGCCGACCTCGTCATGCAGGTCGCGGGCCAGCTTGCGACGTTCCTCCTCCTGGGTGCTTTCCAGTCGCGCGGAGAGGTCCCGCATATCTTGGCCGCGTCGCTCGATTTCCGACTCCAGCCGGAGCATGAGCCATACGGTGACCACGGCGAGCAGCAGACTTCCTCCCAATGCGATGGCAAATGCGGCGATGAGGGATCTTCGGAAGTCTCCGGCTGATGCCGCGAACTGTTCTTCGGCCTTGGCCAGTCCACGCTGGTTCACGGTGCCGATTTGGTCCGCGATCTGGAGCATGGTGGTCCGCCTCGGTACCAGCTGTTCATAGAAGAAGGTGTAGCGGAGCTTTTCGCGCTGGTCGCGGGTCCAATCGAAGGTGGTTTGCATGACCTGCCAGTAGGCGTCGATTTCACTGCGAAGGGCGAGGAAGGCCTCGCGTTCGCCGGAATCGAGGGAACGGGCGTAGCGGTCGAGTTCGGCGCGGGTTTCGGCCTCGATCCCGGCGAGGCGGTCGCGCTGGGGCTCGGCACCGGAGTCGTCTGGGGAAAGCAGGTAGTCGCGTACGTATGTGCCGGAGAGATAGATCTGGGACCGGATGCGCTCCAGTTCGGCCAGTCGCTCCACAAATGTTTGGCGCAGGCTGCGGTCGGTGGTGCGAACGCGGTCCAATAGGACCAGAGTTCCGGCGGCTGCAGCCAGTAGAAAGAAGAGCAAGCCGCCGAAGCCGGCCATCAGGACAACGCGTGGTCGGAGCACGGTTCCTAGGATACAGCGGAATGAGCCGTCGCGACCCAAATATCCTGTCCCGACAGGATGGAATTCCCGGTGCGGGTTCGCCAGAATGGAAGCATGAGACTGACCCTGAACCAGAATCTCGGAAGCCGCTTGGCGGTGCCCGTTGCCGCACTGGCCATGTTGGTGGCGTCCAGTGCCTGCAGCAAGAAAAAGATCGTCGCCCAGACCCCTCCAGCCCCCGCAGCAGCACCGGCACCGAGA
>CAITMP010000495.1 GCA_903893525.1 uncultured Acidobacteriia bacterium
CCAAGCGGATGTACCGGGAGAGCCTGCAAAACAACCGCGAACGCATTCTGATGAGCCAGCGTCTAGCGACAATCGAATGCGCGGTGCCGCTGCCATTTGACATTGACACCTTCCGGATGCGGGATCCGGATTTGGAACGGCTGCGTCCGTTGCTGAAGGAACTGGAGTTCTTCAGCCAGTTGAAGGATTTGGGGCCCACAGTCGACGACCGGATCAAGGATCTGGCACCTTTGCCCGACGCGGCGGCCACCGCGGAGTGGCTGCGTCGGATCGACGGCCCCCTGTCAGTGGTCTACTCACCGGAACTGGCGGAATTCGGTCTCGCCTGCCGCGAAGCAGAGGCGCGCAGCCTTCCTGCCAGCCGCCTGGCCGAACTGAAGGCCGTGCTCGAGAATTCTGATATTGCAAAAGTGGCCTGCGACCTAAAATCGCTGACCCTGCTGTTGATGAAGGCCGGAATCCGTCCCGCCGGATTTGGCCAGGACATCGCCCTGCAGGCATTCCTGCTGGATGCCGATCCAGGCGGCTGCACATTGGAAGCCATGGTGGAACGCCGCCTCGACCTCAAACCGGGCCCTCGGCCGGACGAACGGGCGCTCTATGTCCACGACCTCGACGGTCGACTGCGCCCGCAACTCGAAAAGATGGGGCAGGAAGTGGCGGAACTCTACGCCGAGGTGGATCTCCCCTTGGCCGGAGTCCTCGCCCGCATGGAGTTCGAGGGAATCCGTGTGGACCCCGATGAGCTCGCGCGACTTTCGGGAATACTGGAAACCGACATCGCGAGGCTGACGCGTGAAATCCACACCGCAGCCGGACGCGAATTCAACATCGCGTCGCCACAACAACTGGGCAAGGTGCTGTTCGAGGAGATGGGCTTGCCCGCACCTCGGCCGGCAGCCAAGGGCAAGGCAGTTTCCACGGCTGCCGACATCCTGGACCTGCTGGCCCCGGATTACCCCATCGTGCGCCAAGTACTGGAATTCCGGCAGCTTTCCAAGCTCAAAGGAACATATGTCGATGCGCTACCGGCCTTGATCGACCCTGACACAGGCCGATTGCACACCAGTTTCAATCCGACAGGTGCCGCCACAGGACGCTTGTCGTCGTCAAATCCGAATCTGCAGAACATCCCGGTCCGGACCGAATTGGGGCGGCAGATCCGGGCGGCGTTTGTTCCGCGGACCACAAGTGAAGCCGATCCTTGGCGTCTGGTGGTGGCCGACTATTCCCAAATCGAGTTGCGGCTGCTGGCCCACATGTCGCAGGACCCGGTTCTGCTGGATGCCTTCCGCAGTGGCGAGGACATCCACACCCGCACCGCCGCCGAAGTGATGGGCGTCCCCCCGATGCTCGTCACGAAGGAGGCCCGCAACAGCGCGAAAGCGGTGAATTTTGGCATCGTGTACGGCATCAGCGGATTCGGACTGGCCGCGAATCTCGGCATTCCGCGCAAGGAGGCAGAGGCGTACATCAAGGCCTATTTCGAACGCTACGCCGGGGTCCGCCGCTACATCGACGCGACCATTGCCGCCACCCGGGAATCCGGCGTGGCAAAGACCCTTTTCGGCAGGGTCCGGCCAATTCCGGACATGAACAGCCGCAACGCCAATGCGCGCGGCTTTGCGGAACGTACAGCTGTGAATTCGCCGATCCAGGGCTCGGCTGCGGATCTGATCAAGATCGCGATGGTCCGGATCGACAAGGCAATTGCGGGTTGGCGCTCCAAGCTGTTACTCCAGGTGCACGACGAACTTGTTTTCGACGCGCCCTTGGACGAGGTGGAACGCCTGCGCGCATTGGTGAAGGCCGAAATGGAATCGGCCTGCGAGCTGAGTGTGCCATTGGTCGTCGAGACCGGAGTGGGTTTGAATTGGCGGGACGCCAAGTAGCTGGGCCCATCTAGACTGACATCGTAGTAGGCGGCACGGGCCATCCGACCTTCGAATGGGCCTCGATCATGTCTTCCATCAACGCGAAGGATGCAACCGGCCACGGTGCCGTCTTGCGGAAGTTGAGGTCCACGAAGGCATTGATGCATTCAAAGATCGATGACAGCCGGTCCTTCGATTCGTTCACCACAAACATCAGGTAGTGCAGTCGTTTGGCGTTCACCTCCAGCGCGCGGACGTAGACGGCAACCGACTCGCCGGGCATCACCTCGCTGACGAAATGCGTGTGGTGCTCCAAGTCCATCGTGCCGCTGTTGCGCGCCCGGTGCAACTCCAAGGTGAGCCCGTGCATGTCATGGAGGACATCGCCCGCGTCGTCGTAGAGCACTGCGTACCAGCGGACATTCACATGCCCGTTGGTGTCAGCCCAGGATGCCGGGATGGTGGTTCTGTAGATCGGTTCGCCGAGCTCGCGGATCTGTTCCGCCGATAGTTTGGGTGGTTTCACGGGAGTTCCGGGGAAGGAAAATTACGGTCCGCAGCGTTTCGCGTGGCGTCCACGTTCGCCTCGGACGCCAACAAATTCATACCTTACGGTAGCATTTCGAGACCCAGCTGAGGCCCAGGCGCGATAGAAGGCTGCTGGTTGCTGCAATGGTCCGCCCGCATGCGGATCACAGGCTTGATTGTGGCACCGGAGTCCAAGTCATCCATAGCCTGGCTGATTTGCTCCAGCGGGTAGAACTTCAGCAGCCGTTCAAATGGGAACCGACCCTGCCTGTGCTGGTCAATCATCCACGGAATGAAAGTCTGCGGGTCGCTGTCGCCTTCGACCACGCCCCGCACCTTCCGGCCCCCCGACAGCATGTGGTGGGCACGCAGAGTGATTTCGGTGGTTGGTCCGGCCGCGCCAAGGAGAACGCATTCGCCCCTCGGAGCGAGCGAATCGACAGCCTGCCGGATAACAGAAGGGACCCCGGTGGTATCGATCGCGAAGTGGATTCCAACAGACCGTATGAGCTTGATCTGATCCACAAGGTCCGGGCTGCCGACCAGTGCATGGGTCGCGCCCAAATCGATTGCCGCATCCAAGCGCGACTGGTGGCGGTCAACCGCAATAATCGTAGCGGCCCCGACGGCCTTTGCCGCCATCACCGCGGCCAGCCCGACCGACCCCGTTCCGAAGACCGCAATCGATTTGCCCTGTCCGACCTTGAGTGCGTTCACAACGGCTCCGGCACCGGTCTGCAAACCGCATCCAAGCGGCCCGAGCATCTCCAGCGGCAGATCACGGGGGACCTTCACCGCGTTCCGGCCATGGCAGATCGCATGGGTTGCAAATGACGACTGGCCGAAGAAATTCCCGTGGATCAAGCGGCCATGTTGCGAAAGTGCCGACGAACCGTCCCCGCGGGCACCCTTGAAATTTCGTCGTGAAAATTCATGACAGTATGTGGCGGCGTTCTCGACGCACGATTCACAGACGCCGCAGGAATTGTAGGTCATGACCACATGGTCCCCGACGTCGAAGCCCACAACTTCTGAACCGACCTTCTCGACAACCCCCGCGCCCTCGTGCCCGAGCACCACCGGCTGCGGCACCGGGAACAGTTGGTCCCGCATCGCGATATCGGTGTGGCAGATACCTGTCGCAACCACACGGACCAAGAGCTCCGTGGAACGCGGCTCCGCTATTTCGACCTGCTCAATGGACTGCGGGGCGAAGGGCGCACGGGTAACGGCGGCGGTGATCAGCATCGGAGCAATTCCGGTCAGGCCGGGGGGCCGAAAATCCGCTGGAAAAGGGACCGCGTATCCCGCCGGATCCGGTTGCTGACCGCTTCCAACGTGCCATCCAAGCCGCCCGGCATCCAGCGGTTCACCAGTTCGGTCAGGATCGCCATTTGTGCGGGATTGGTCGGCAAGCGACCATCGGCATGGCCGCTCGAAACGCGGAGACCATGGTCCACGGCACGGTAGAAGGTCGAGGCCATGGTCAGGAAATCGACATCATCGCGGTCCAGATGGCCCATCTTCTCAATGACTTCAATCCGCGCAGGCGTGTTCAGCACCTTGTAAAACATCCCGGCACCGCGAAGCCGCAGGTACATGAGGACGAAATCGATGTCGTAATAACCGCCTGGACCGGCCTTGAACGGATTCCGCCCGCCCTGTTCGCGCTCCAGCCGGGCCCGCATGTGGGCGAGTTCGGTGCGGGACCTGCCGCTCTGTCCGTACCGGCGCCAGTCGATCTTCTGCAGATCGGTGAGGAAACGGGTTCCGGCCTCCATGTCACCCGCCACGGTGCGTGCCTTCATCCAGGAGATGCCCTCCCAAGCCTCGGCATCCTTGGCGAAATACTCCTGGTAGCAATTTTCGGACTGGACCAGCGCACCTTCCCGACCGTTGGGCCGCAGCCGAGTGTCGATCGTGAAAACCACGCCGTCGCCCGTATAGGCACCCACCACGTTGATGATACGCTCGGCAACTCCGGTCCAAAAGGGGATTTCCGGGGCCGCGTGATCCGGAATGACAAAGGTTAGGTCGGCGTCGGACGCCAGATCGAATTCACGCATCCCCAACCGACCCAGCGCCACTACCCACATCTGGTTGACTGGCCGGTACGAGGGATCGGATGGCGGGGCCGTCTGCAAGGCGTCGGCAACGGCAATGTCATAGGCGGCCGCAATCACCGCTTCGGCCAGATCCGAGGTTCGCTTGAGCGTCTTGAATACTTCCGCACGATGGTACACGCTATCGCTCTGGATGCGCACCATTTGCGCGTGGAAGAACCGGCGGAGCGCAAGGGGGTCGCGTGGAGCGGAAAATCCGGTCCGACCCTGCCGGGTGCCACAAGCCGCCTCCACTTCGCGTAGCAGCTCGGGGTGGCGCACCAATTGGTCCGCGAAATACTGGCTGTGCTCGAAAACGTCGATGGTGCAGCGCGTCAACTCCGCATTGTGCTCCATCAAATACAGGAGTTCCGGAATCTCCAACAGCTTGTCGAGGAACGACTCCATGCTGTGCTGGCTCCGCAGGGTGCAGCCGTTGGCTATCAACCGTGAGAGTGACGGGGCCCGCAGCTCCAAGTAACGGCTCAGGTTGGCGGATGGGAACTCGCCGCGGGCAGGCACATCCGCAAGCGGTTCGGCAGCCTTTTCCGAACTTGGAATGGAAGTTTCAGAATCCACCGCAGACTCGGGCGAGTAGAACATCGGCCTCTGCGAGTGGATTACGCGGTCGTACAAATCCTGAACACCCGAAAAGTGCCGGTCAAGCTCACGCTGGAGCGACCCGGCACCTGGCAGTGCGGGCTGTCCCGGCGGCATCTTCCGCGCCAGCAGATCCAATTGATCCTTCGTTTTGGGGAGGGAGTGCGTTTGGCGGTCCTCGTCGAACTGCAACCGGTGTTCCAAGTGCCGCAGAAACTGGTAGGCATTTGCCAACCGCGAATACTCGAAACTGGAGAGCAGTTCCTTGTCGCGCAGCCTGGAAAGCGCACGCAGGGTGCCGCCGTGCCGGACCCACGGCTCGCGGCCGCCGTACAACCGCTGCAAGCACTGCACCAGAAATTCGATATCCCGAATCCCGCCACGTTCCAGCTTCACGTCGACGGTGCCGGGCTTGGCCTTCCGGGCCTGCTTTTCATGAATCCGGGCACGGGTTTCCGAAACTCGTTCAACCGTTCCGAAATCCGTCGTGGTCCGGTAGATCATCGGCTCGACGAATGCCAGCAACTGCCGACCGGGCTCGGAATCCCCGGCGGCGATGCGGGCCTTGATGAGCATCTGCAGTTCCCAGTCCCGCCCACGGGCCGCGTAATACTGCCTGGTGGCCTCCAACGACTGGCATACCTCGCCGTAGCGCCCGTCGGGCCGGAGCCGCAAATCCACCCGGTAACACATGCCCTCGGGTGTGTAGGTGGAGAGCAACTCCGTCAACCGGGTTGCGGCCACCTTGAAAAACTCCTTGGCCGAAGCACCGGCATCGCCCTCGGCATCGGAATACACGAACATCAAGTCGATGTCGGAACTGTAATTCAGTTCCCTGCCCCCGAGCTTCCCCAGAGCGATCACCGAGAAGTTGGATGCCACGTCCCCTGTTTCCGCAGCCAGCGTGGATCGCACCGACCGCCAAGCCACATTCAGAATGGCGTCGGCAAGATTGGATAGATCCTCCGCCGTCTCGGAAACGTCGGCAAATCGAAGGATGTCCCGCAGCACGATCCGCAGGATCTGGCGGCGACGAAACAAAGCCAAATCCACCGGGCGGAGCGGCGCACCGGGCAGAATGGAGCTGGCCAGGGATTCCTCATACTCCTCCTGCAGGAAGCCGCGGTGGAGGTCTCCCCTCGATGCGATATCGAGAATCCAGCCGGGATACCGGATCACCGCATCGGCGAGGAATTGGCTGTAGGAAAAGATGTGGAGCGCATAACGGAGGGCTTGGGGATCGGCCGCCATATGCTGGGCGGCCTCGGGTGCTTCCTGGAGCAGCCTCTTCATGAAGCGCAGGGCGGATTCCGGGTCCGGCAGGGACGGCAGCAGCGCCTGCACCATGCGCACGGCGGCGGGGGGCAGGTTGAGGATGGGGGCAATCCCGGGATGCGCTCCGAGCGAATCACGAAACTGGATCTCTTCCAGGAGACTCAGCACTTGCTTCCATTATAGGGTGAAATGGGATCCGGAGGCACACGAAATGACTGTCGCACAACTGATTGAGGGGGTAGTACGGAATGATTTGGCGGTGGTAATGGAACTGCTCGCGGCCAAGCCGGAGATGGCTGGGCTTGATTCTTCCGCCGGTGACGAGCGCCGTGCGCTCCACTTCGCTGTGCTTGGACGCTCGCCGGAAATGGTGCGGGTGCTCATTGAGCATGGAGCCGACCCGAATCAGGGCGTGTATCCGTACAGGCGGGTGACGACGCCGATGGCGATTGCGCTGGACCGGGGCTACGGCGAAATTGTGGAAATTCTGAAGAACCCGACGACGCCGATCAAAGATAGCGCGCCCCATCCCGAATCGGACCCCGGTGAACTTTCGCACGCCGTCTCAGCTGGCAACATCGAGGAAGTTCGGTCGTTGCTGGATGCCGGACTGGACCCGGATGAACGGCGACGGGTTGGAGGATTGGAGGAGGAAATCCACTCGGTCGGGCGGCCATTGCAGATTGCGGCGGGAGGGGGGATGCATGCGATTGCGGAATTGCTGTTGGAACGCGGGGCCAATCCGAACGGGCATGTGTATGCGGCTGGAACGCCGGTGCATACGGCGGTCGGACGGCGTGACCGGAGGATGGTGGAACTGCTGGTGCGGTTCGGTGGTGTGGTGTTGGCGGAGTCGACGGGATATTTCCGGTCGCCGGGTTTGGCAAGGGAGTTGGCGGCACTGGAGGAATCGGGGCTGCTGCCGGGGGAGTCTTTGAATCCGGGCTCCACGCTGGGAGCGGATTTGATTGAGGGCGGGGCCAGCGGCGGATGTCCCGAGGTGCTGCGGATGGGATTGGACCGGGTGGACTGGGAGCCGGGAGACCCCCGGTGGCACAAGGCACTGCACTCGTCGATGGCGTTCTGGAACCACATCCCGTGGCTTGAGGAGGCTCATCCGGAGTTCGACCGGGGCACGTACTTGCAGTGCTTTCAAATGATTCTCGCAAGGTCCGGGGGACGGACTGTGGGGGCGCTGGGCCTGACTGTCCTGCACGATGTGGCGGCGATGCGGAGCTGGGTTGCGGACGGGGAGGTGGAATCGTTCGCGGCTGCGTCCTTGGAGGCAGGTGCGGGTCTGGATGGACGCGACGAACTCCTGCAAAGTACCCCCTTGGCGTGGGCGTGTCAGTGGGGCCGGGCGGGGCTGGTGCGTCTGTTGTTGGAGCGCGGGGCGGACGGAATCGACGCCGCTGCGGACGAATGGGCCACGCCGCTTGCACGTGCGCGCAAGTCCGGCAGCGCAGCGGTGCTTGCGGCATTGCGGGAGCACGGTATATACTGAAAACGAACAAGGGCGGGAGTAATTCAGCGGTAGAATGTCAGCTTCCCAAGCTGAACGTCGCGAGTTCGATCCTCGTCTCCCGCTCCAACGTTCACAACCACTTGGGCTTCCTCCCAAACCCACCAAACACAGCTCCCCGGCATGGCCATCGGCGTGCATGGTGTTGGCGAAGGTTCCAATACCATGACAAACAACGAGTTCACAGGGTTCCAAAGATCATTGGAGTATCGCCGCGCCGAGCTGACACACGGCACGCACAGCCGGGAGATTCTGGCCGTCGAAAACAGTTCGGACGACCTCGACCGCAGCCAGCAGGCCAGCGAGAGGGACTTCGCAGTTAGCGGAATCCAGCGTAATGAAAGCCAGCTGCGGCTGGTCTTGGACGCTTTGGGCCGGACCAAGGATGGCACCTACGGGGTCTGCATCGCCTGCGACGGAGACATCCGCCTGAAGCGGCTGGCAGCTGTTCCGTGGGCCGCATTTTGCATCAACTGCCAGGAAGAGGCGGACCGACTGGAACGCAACCCCGGCTCTGGACACGCGGCACATTTCGACATGGCTGCTTGAAGCCGATGCGCAAACCCCGGTTCCGACCGCCCCACGTCGGCCGCTTTTTCCGGCAGTTGGGACCGGGGTTGATAACCGGAGCTGCCGATGACGATCCTTCCGGAATCTCGACCTATTCCGTAACGGGTGCCGCTTTCGGATACGCGCCACTGTGGACCGCCCTGTTTTCGTTCCCCCTGATGGCTGGCGTGCAGATGATGTGTGCGCGCCTCGGGATGGTGACGGGGGAAGGTTTGGCCGCGGTGATCCGCCGCCAGTATCCGCGCTGGGTGCTTTGGAGTTCCTGCAGCATCCTCGTGGTGGCGAATACCGTCAATATCGGGGCCGATCTGGGGGGCATGGCGAAGGTCACGGAAATGATGACCGGTGTGCCGAGTGTCTATTGGACGCCGATTTACGCGGTGGCGATCGGCTCGCTCCTGATTTGGTCCTCCTATTTGGCCATCGTTCGTGTTTTCAAGTGGTTGACGCTGATCTTGCTGTCGTACGTACTGACCGCGTTCTTTGCCAAGCCCGACTGGACGGCGGTGCTGTACGCAACCTTTGTTCCGCATGTGGTGTGGACCGGCGCATATTGGGCCACCTTGGTCGGCATCCTTGGGACCACCATTTCCCCCTACTTGTTTTTCTGGCAGGCTTCGCAGGAAGTGGAGGAGGAGCGGCGGCACGGGTCGCTCACCCTGGCATCCCGTCGCGGTGCCACTGACGGCGAGTTGCGGAGATCCCGGACCGACGTCCTCACCGGGATGTTCTTCTCCAACCTGATCATGTACTTCATCATCCTGACGACAGCCGCGACATTGCACGCCCATGGCAAGACTACGATTGCGACCGCGTCCGATGCCGCGGACGCGTTGCGCCCCTTGGCCGGCGATGGCGCGTACTGGTTGTTCAGTCTGGGGCTGATCGGATCGGGCATGCTGGGGGTCCCCGTGCTGGCTGGTTCCAGCGCCTATGCGATTGCCGAAGGTGCCGTTTGGCGCGGCTCGCTGTCGGACAAGGCGGCCTTGTCGAAGGAGTTCTACGGGGTGATCGCGGCCGGTCTGGGCTTGGGACTGCTGCTGGACTACGCGGGATTCAACGCGGTGTCGATGCTGTTCTGGTCGGCCGTATTGAACGGAGTGCTGGCACCGCCGCTGGTGCTGATCGTGGTGTTACTGACCAGCAGTAAGAAAGTGATGGGCACCAGGGCGAATTCGTTTGCGCTCACCGCGATGGGTTGGATCACGGTTTTCGTAATGACCGCAGCCAGCATCGCGATGTTTGCGACCTGGAAATAGCAAAGGGCCCGGCAACGCAATGCTGCCGGGCCCGGTCCCCACAACGACTACGCAGCCTTGTTGGCGAACGCGGCGTCGAGCTCTTCCTGTTTGGCAAGGTGGGTGACAACGGCGCGCCCGTCGGCCCGGATGATGTCGCGTGCAGTCTCCACTTCCTGCAGCGTCCCGTGGGCAACCACCACGAATTTGTCGGACTTGATGGCGGATTCGTATTCCACGATGCTGTCCTTCGGAATACCGATACTATAGAGTCCAGCCCCGATGGCGCTCATACCGCCCAAGGCGACGGCACCTTCGAGCGCGCCGACAATCCAGGCAACCAATGGCCCGGCGACCAACACCGGTCCTACCCCAGGGATGGCGAAGAAAGCGCTGCCGAACAGCATCCCCCAAAGGCCGCCCCAGAATGCACCGCTACCGCCCCAGCGCAGCATCCGGTCGCCGGCATTGTAATAGCCGACAACGTTCTCCTCGGTGTGGTAATCCTTACCCACGATGGAGAGCTTCTTCATGTCAAACCCGGCGTGTTGGAGCTGCTTCAAGGCTTCCTCCGCCTGTGTGTGTGTTTCGTAGATCGCGATTGCCGTATTCTTATCGGACATTGTGTTCTCCTTCTTCCTGCTGTTCGAGCTACTTGAGGGCTTGCGGCCCACCAATTTCGTAACCAATCACGTCGCCCGAAATCACGAGTTCCACCCTGCGGTTCTGCTGGCGGCCCTCGGAATTTTCGTTGGAAGCGGCCGGCTGGGTCTTGCCGAAACCTTTGGACGTGACGGCATCCGCAGCCATGCCCTGTTGGATCAGGAACTGTCGGACCGTATCGCTGCGGTGTTCGGAAAGCTCCTGGTTGTATTCGTCGGCCCCGACGCTATCAGTGTGTCCCTCCACTGCCAACCGCAATCCAGGATGCCCGGACACGATGCCGCCCACCCTTGCGAGCTTCTCGCGGGCTTCCGGACGCAGCGTGTACATGGCGGTGTCAAACAGCACATCGGACATGTTCACGATCAGGCCCCTTGCCGTGTCGCGCGTCTGCAGGATGGCGCTGAACTGGAGCAGCAACATGGCACGCAAGTCCGACTTCTCGCGGTTGGCTTGGTCGAGACCGCTCTGAATGGTGGCGAGCCGGGCGTCGGATTCGTCCTTCAGGCGGTCAGCAGCCAGTTTCAGCCGGTCGGCTTCCACCCGTGCGGCTGCTCGTTCCGCATCGTTGGCCGTTTTCAGATTGTTGGCGTCCGTTTGGGCGTTTTCGAGTTTGGTGTCGTTGGCGGTCTTCAGCCTTGCAGCCTCGGATTCGGCACGCCGCTTTGCGCTGGCAGCTTCCCTGGAGACCCGCGCGGTTTCCGATTCGGCTGCGTCGCGTCCGTTTTCAGCACGCGCCTGGCGGTCGGCGGCGGCTTGCCGATCAGCTGAAGCGAGTTCCTCATCTTGGCGCTTTACCGCAATGGTTCGGGCGTCTTCAGCAGTCTGCACCGCTTTCCGCGCTGTCATCGTCACAGGCTTGGTGCCTGCCTTGCGCACCATGTAGTCTTCTGCCTGCTTCAACTCAATCTCGGCCTTGATGAAAGTGTCGGCCGCGAAGTTGAACGCACCGCTGGCGCGCGCGATTGCCACGGCATTCCGTGCTTCGTAGAGTTCGAGGGGAGTCTTGCGGTCCACCTTGAGGTTGAGCACGTTGGTGAGGTGCTCGTACTGTCCGCGTTGGAGTAGTTCGTACTTGGCATCCACCAGTTCTATGCTTCCGACGGTGTCGTTGAGAACAACGTTCTCCATAACAACCACATCGCTGGGACGGGAAACCGCGAAGTAAGGCTCGGCTGTAACCACCAGCGCAAAGGCCTGGAGCTGGGTAGTAACGTCCAACTTGCCGCTATTGCCATTGCGGAGGATTTCGCCCAAGTTCGCGGTGCGTCCATCCGGAGTAATGGCCCAGAGGACATACGTCAGGTATTCGGCACCGAACTTGGAAGCTTCGGGAAGCTCCCGGAATTGGGCTTCAATGGCGATGTAGCCCTTCTTGCCTTCCACCTTCGCGGTGCCATGGGATTCGGACAGCAGCGGAGTGCCGCTGAAGCCAATCCGGGTGGATCCACTGCGGTTTTGGTAACTGATCGATTTCGCACTGCGGCCGGTAACCGAAACGCGGTACACGGGCGGAGCCGCTGTCTGTGCCGACAGGGCTCCGCACACCGCCACGACGGCGGCAATCAACTGGAGCTGTTTCATTCTGTTCTCGCGGGACTTGTTCGCGCGTTACCGTTGCTCGCGGAACGAATAGCGGTTCAGCATGCTGATGAGCTTGGTTGCCGTTGCCGGAACCTTGCGACCGCTGGTGAGGATGTTGCGGTTTGTCAGGCGCTTGCCGTAGATGGCAGTGTTGTCATCCAAGTCCTGCCGCAACGTGGCACCTTGCACCGAAATACCCGCAAAGAGGCCCTGAGTCCGCGACCAGGAGAGGATTTCCGCGTGCATCTGGGCATCCGTCTGGGCAGTGGCTGTACGGCCGACCGGACCGGCTGCAACCGAGCCTTCGCCGCCAACCGTGAACTTGTCTTCCAGCAGCTTTTCCTCGCCGCGGGCGTTCATGACCAGCATGATGAGGTCCGTGGAGGAACCACCGATTTGGAAGCCGACGCTGCCGCCTTCAATCCGGACCGTTCCGGGAGCCGACCAGCCGGCGTTGCCCTTGTTGCGGCAGGAAATGATTCCCTTGCCGTACTTGCCGCCGACGATGAACGCCGCGCTCTTGAGGTCGGGGACGATGACGATACAGTGGGCATGTTCCAGCAGGTCCTGCGGAATACCCTTGTCGTCGGCGGCCATGATCTCGGAGAAGACGACTGCCGAGTCGTCAATCCGCTTGGCCGCTTCATGGTCTTTCGCCAGCAGGGGGGCGATTGCTGCAACTGCGATTAGGAGGAGTTTCATTTGTGTTGACCTTTTTTCCGCCGCGCGGTTAGCGCTGCAATTCCTGTTAGTGCACGCTCCGGGCCCAATCGCGGAAGATGTTGAGTCTCTTGGGAGGAGCGCGATTGCGGCCAAGTTTGCGGGTCTGATTGCCCCCAGTCCACCCGACCCTCGGCAGTCAGGCGACCGCCGGCGGTCATTGGCCCTTTTTAGACCGTGACGATTACCTTCAATGCCTTGGTATCCGCCGCGTGCGCAAAGGTATCGTAGGCGGCCATCATCTCAGCCAGTTGGAAATGGTGGGTGATGAGCAGCGCCGGATTCAGCCTCCCGGAGCGAACGGTTTTCAGAAGCATGGGAAGCGTGGAGGTATCCACCAGCCGCGTTGTGATCGTGATGTTGCGGGACCAGAGGCGTTCCAGATGGAGGTCCACCTTCACGCCGTGCACCCCAATGTTGGCGATGGTCCCGCCCGCCGCCACCATCTCCTCGCAACTTAGAAAGGATGCGGGAACTCCTACGGCGTCCATCGCGGTGTCGGCCCCGCGGCCGCCGGTCAACTTCATCAGCGTTTCCACGGCGTGGCCGTCTGTACCGTTGATGGTCTGCGTGGCACCAAGACTCCGTGCGACGTCCAGACGGTTCTGATCCAAGTCGACAACGATGATCTCGGCTGGCGAGAAGAACCGGGCCGTCAACAATGCCGAAAGGCCCACCGGACCGGCACCCACGATCACCACGGTGCTGCCGGGTGCGACTTTGCCGTTCAGGACACCGCACTCGAAGCCTGTGGGCAGAATGTCGCTGAGCATGACAAGTGCCTCCAAATCAACCTTGGCGGGTGCATTATAGAGGCTCAGGTCCGCATGGGGGATGCGGACGAATTCCGCCTGCGTTCCGTCGATTTCGTTGCCGAGGATCCAGCCGCCGGTTGTGCAGTGGGAATACATGGCGCGGCGGCAGTATTCGCACTTTCCGCAGGCGGTGATGCAGGAGATCAGGACGGTATCGCCAACCTTGAAGCCGGTGACGGCATCCCCTATCCTTTCCACCACCCCGACGCCTTCATGGCCGAGGATCCGGCCGGGGATGCAGGACGGGACGTCACCTTTCAGGATGTGGAGATCGCTGCCGCAAATGGTGGTGTGCGTCATGCGGACGATGGCGTCGGTGGGAGCCTGGAGTACGGGAACAGGGCGATCCTCGAGCATTTTCTTGCCCGGGCCGTGGTAAACGAGAGCTTTCATGCGCTCCGCCGAGCATTCAAGGGGCCGTAGGTTGGCCAGTAGCGTGCTATGGCCCAAGAGCGACTGGTACGCCATTCGCGGAAAGTTGATCCAGACCGTACAATGCCCACAGAAGCCCACAAAGCCGCCGCAACCCTCCATGAAAGCGCCGCTGCCCACCACCACAAGGCAGCAGACAACTGCGCAAAGGGCGACCATTCGGCATGCAAGCACGATGCCGCCACTGCTCTCGACCACTCCACAAAGGCGCACGCAGCCTCCACCACAGCGCACCACAAGACCGCCGAACACACCAAATAGTTGGGTCCGTCGTAAAAAACAGCCCGCCGCCGTCGGAACTTCGACGGCGGCGGGCACTGTTTTGGGGGACTGATCGGCGCTCGGCTTCGGCCCTTGCCTTGCAAGGGAGGTTGCATGGCAAGAAACAACTACGGACTACAAACTTACTCGGACGATAGGCAAATCCTTGGTACAGGCAACCGCGCGGGCCTGGGACCGGGTTCAGCCGGTCAATCGGGCGACACCCAGGGCCTTCCGAATGAAGCCTCCGCCGACTCCGAAAGTGTTGTGGAACTGGTCGAGTCGGGCCAATACATGGAAGCCGAGCTCGTGGATGCAATCGAACAAGCCAGCGATCCCGATGTCCGTGAGGTCCATACCCGCCAAGTTCACGAGAATGATGTCCCGCAAGAGTACCTCGACAGTTCCTCCTAGCTCAAGACAACGCCCGTAATAGAAATTAAGGACCCCTTGACCCAAACAATCCCCATACGCAAGCTAGCTTTCCTGGGCAACCATATGCCCCGCAAGTGCGGAATCGCAACATTCATGTCGGATATTCTGGCTGCCGTTGCAGACTCGCATCCGAAAACCCAATGCCTCGCGGTTTCGGTGAATGACATACCAGGTGGTTACGACTACCCCGATGTGGTCCGGTGCGAGATCGAGGAACAGAATTTATCGTCATACCTCCAGGCTGCCGACTTCCTCAATAACAACAACGTGGAAGTGGTTTGCCTGCAGCACGAGTTCGGCATTTTCGGCGGCGTGGCGGGCGGGCATGTGCTGGCATTGCTCCGCGAGTTGAAAATGCCGGTTGTGACAACGCTCCATACGGTCCTGCTGAACCCCTCCCCGGACCAGCGGCGCCTGATGGACGGTGTCGTAGGCCTCTCCAGCCGGGTGATCGTGATGGCGGCCCGCGGTCAAAGGATGCTGCAGGAGATTTACAACGTACCGGCGGAAAAAATCGACCTGATCCCGCACGGGATTCCCGACGGCGAGTTTGTCGATCCCGAGAGCTTGAAGGCGCAATTCGGCGTCGACGGCCGGACCGTTCTTCTTACCTTCGGACTGCTTTCCCCGAACAAGGGCATCGAATACGTCCTCAACGCCCTGCCGCGGATTGTGGCGGAGTTTCCAGACGTCGTGTACATCGTGCTCGGAGCCACGCATCCCAACGAATTGAGGGAACACGGCGAGGCCTACCGGCTAAGCCTGGAGATCCTGGCAAAGAAGAATGGTGTGGCCAGAAACGTCATCTTCCACAACCACTTTGTGGACTTGGAAACATTGACGGAGTTCATCGGCGCCGCAGACCTCTACATCACGCCCTATCTGAATGAGGCGCAAATCACATCCGGGACGCTGGCATACGCCTTCGGATCCGGCAAAGTGGTTGTTTCGACTCCCTATTGGCACGCGGCTGAGTTGCTGCACGATGGGCTCGGCGTACTGGTGCCGTTCGCCGACGCTGGAGCCATGGCGCGCGAAGTGGTGGCATTGTTGGGCGACGAAACCCGTCGGCAGTCGATGCGGGAGACTGCATGGCGCGTCGGACGCCGGATGGTGTGGAGCAACGTCGCCCGGATGTACATGGATTCGTTCGAACGTTCGCGCGTGGACAAGCTGCCGCGGACTCCGCAGCGATCAATTGTTTCCAAGATGCTCGACCGCAAGCCGCGCGAACTTCCAGCCCTGAATCTGAGTCACTTGGGCGTGATGACCGATTCGACCGGAATGTTCCAGCATGCCAGCTACAGCGTTCCGAATTTCGCCGAGGGCTACTGCGTGGACGACAACGCCCGCGCGTTGATCCTCTCGACGCTTTTGGGGGAACTGGGCGGGAAAACCGAGCGCGTCCGCACGTTGGCCAGCACCACCATGGCCTTCCTGCACCATTCGTGGAACCCGCCACTGGGGCGATTCCGCAACTTCATGGGCTTCGACCGCTGCTGGCTGGACGACCATGGATCGGAAGACTCCCACGGACGCGCTTTGTGGGCTGCGGGAATGGCCGTCGGACGATCGCAATTCCCAGGCATCCAGATGGTGGGTGCCCAACTTTTCGCGGCGGGACTGCCGGCGCTCAGGACATTCACCTCACCCCGCGCGCTGGCCTTCGGGCTGCTCGGCATCCATGAATTCCTTCGGCGTCCCATCGGGGACGCAGCCGCCGTCCAGACCAGGGCCTCGCTGATGGATCGCCTGATGGACCTTTTCGCAAGATCCGCCCAGCCCGATTGGGACTGGTTCGAGGACTCCCTCTCGTATGACAACGCCAAGCTGGCGCATGCCCTGATCCAATCCGGCCACGCTTCCGGCACCCCCGGTGTGGTCGGCTGCGGCCTGCAGGCGCTTCGTTGGCTGACTGACATCCAGACGTCGGAGCGCGGCCATTTCCGACCAATTGGAAGCAACGGCTTCCACGCACGCGGAGGAACGCGGGCACATTTCGACCAGCAGCCTGTGGAGGCGCACGCCACTGTTTCGGCCTGCCTGGAAGCCTGGCGCGTCACCAGGGATGTCCGGTGGTATGAGAAGGCCCAAAGTGCGTTCGACTGGTTCCTGGGCTGGAATGACGTCGGGCTCGAACTGTACTGCCCTCAAACCGGTGGCTGCCGAGACGGACT
This sequence comes from uncultured Acidobacteriia bacterium, assembly GCA_903893525.1. GTDB lineage: Bacteria > Acidobacteriota > Terriglobia > Bryobacterales > Bryobacteraceae > BOG-234. Next base: position 16,797 of record CAITMP010000495.1, read on the forward strand.
CCACGCAGACCGCGTCAACGAAAACCAAGGTGCCGAATCCACCCTGGCCTTCCTAATGTCGCTTGCGGAGATGCGCCAGTCCCAAAATGTCCTCACGAGTTTCAACGAACCGAACGCCGGAGACTAAACACCAATGCCAATCAAAGTTACCCGCGCAGCCACCATCCTGCAGCCCGACCAGACGCGCGTGCTGCTGCGCCCCTTCATCCCCGGCGGGCCGCAGCGGTTCGCGGCGATCATCGCCAGGGTAATGGCGCTACCCGAGGACCAAGTCGGGCCTCTACTGGAAGGCGTTTCCGAAGAATTCTCGCGTCGCCACGACAATATCCACGGTCTCTTCCTGGAGCGTTTCGAGGAAGTTCGCGGCCATATGTCCGGGGACGAAGAGCTTTCCGAGCAGCGCCGAATGCTGATCGGATCGTTCTTCCTCGCCGAATACTCGCTCGAGTCGGCCGCCCTGTTCAACCCGTCGATGGTGCCGCACCCCGACCAGACCGGCTTGGCCGAAGGTGCGGTCCGCTTTGTCCTAAGCCTCCGGGCAACGGGCGAGGGACACATCTCCTCCATTACCTTCCGCACCGGGATTGTGCACGGTGACAACTCGATCGAGATCCTGCCGCCCAAGGGCTTTCTCATCGAGCCGCGGCAAATCCCGAACCCAGTCTATAAAAAGGAGCTTTTCGAGCGCCGGCTTGGGGAGTTGGGGCTCGGGGGCGAACTCACGCTAAGGGTGATGAACCGGCTCCCGGAATCATTCACGCTTACCGAACTCCGTGTGGCCCTGAAAGCCGAACGCCTCAATTCACCCGAGGGGATGAAGCGCGACGACCAGGAGGCATCGCACCGGATCTGGGCCCTTGCGCGGTCAAACTACGAGGTCCAGTTCCAGCCGGACCAGGAATTGTCGCAGCGGATCCTTTTCCCCTCGACTCCCGCGCAGCGCAATGGCATCGAGGACGCACGGTTTTGCTATTTCCACGATGACGACGGGACGTCGCTCTACTACGCCACATTCACGGCCTACGACGGTGCCCGCATTGTCCCCGAACTACTGGAGACCTCCGATTTCGTCCGGTTCCGATTCCGCACGTTGAATGGCCCGGCGTCTGAAAACAAGGGGATGGCAGTCTTTCCCAAGAAAATTGGAGGGCGATACGCCATGCTCTCCAGGCAGGACGACGAGAGCATCTACCTGATGTATTCCGAAAACATCCATTTCTGGAACGAACGGCAACTCCTGCTGAAGCCCGTTTTTCCCTGGGAGCTGATCAAAATCGGCAACTGCGGCTCGCCGATAGAGACTGATGCCGGATGGTTGGTGGTCAGCCATGGAGTTGGCCCGCTACGCAAGTACTGCATCGGAGCGTTCCTGCTGAACCGCGACGATCCGTCGAAGGTCATTGGACGGTTGCGGGAGCCCCTGCTCAAGCCCAATCCTAGCGAGCGCGAAGGGTACGTCCCCAATGTTGTCTATAGCTGCGGCGCGATGCTGCACCAAGGCCAGCTGGTGATTCCGTATGGCTTGGCCGACCACGCCACCGGTTTTGCGACGGTCTCCCTGGCAGAGGTGCTGGCCGCGATGGAGCCGACAAAACCTTGCGGCACGCCCGGCGACGATTGTCCGCCGATTGTTTCCGGCGCTTGGGTTTCTAGCTCCGCCGCTCCACAATTACCAGCGTGATGTCGTCGGTCTGGGGCACACCGGCGGTGAAGGCCATGACCTCGTCCAATAGACGGGTCTCCAAGGCCTTGCTGCCCGCCGGTGCCGCCTCGGCGATGATTGCGGTTAGTCGATCCTCGCCGAACATGTCCTCATGGCCATTTTCGGCATCGGTCAAGCCATCCGAATAAATTACCAAAATGTCCCCGACGCCCATCTGCAACGGTTTCGATTCATAGGTTGCAAAGTCGAAGACGCCAAGGAAATAGTGGCCTGATACCAGAACGTCAATGGTTCCCGTATCGCGCCGGAACAGGTAGGCCGCGTTGTGGCCTGCGCTTACGAACTCCCCTTTGCCCTCGGCACCCATGAAGAACAGGAACAGGGTGACGAACTGGTAGGGGAGGGAGCGCTCGCAAAGCAGCTTGTTGATCCGGTTCAAAGCCTCGCCCGGACGGGCCTCGGCGCGGAATTCCATGCTCAGCGCGCCCAGCACCATCGAGCTGAGCAGTGCGGCGGGGATGCCTTTTCCCGATACATCCGCCAGGACGCCGATGCATTCGCCCGAGGTTGCCTCGGAAAAATCGTAAAAGTCGCCGCCGACATAGCGGGTGGGGCTGTTGAAGGCTTGGATCACCAAATTGTCGAACTGGGGCATGGAGCGGGGCAACAGGCTTTCCTGCGTCTCCCGGGCCAGAGCCAATTCCTCCTGCGACCGGCGCAGTTCCTCCAAGGTGCTGATGCGCAAGGCCTCTCGGCTCGCCTCCAATTCCCGGACCGTTGCCTCCAAGGCCTTGCTGTACTTGTTCGCTGCCAAATGCAGCAGACGCACTTCGATCAAGTTCCTCACACGGGCCCGGAACTCCGAAATGTCGAACGGCTTGCTGACGAAATCGCGGGCACCGGCCGCCAGCGCATGCAACTGATGCGCTGGTTGGGCGGTGACCGCAAGGACCGGCAGGTAGCCATCGCCTTCGATGGCCTTCAATTCCTCCATGACTTGAAATCCGTCCAGTCCCGGCATCTGCAGGTCCAGCAGGATCAGCCCGTACCGGTTCGTCCGGTGCAGGTCGCACACCTCCAGGGAGTTCGTGGTCGATTCCACGGATGTGTACCCGGCACCGCGCAGGATCGCCTCTATCAGCCGGACGTTGTCCAATTTGTCATCGACAACCAAAATCCGGGCGGCGAGGATATCCGTCTGGGTCACCACCCCGGCGCTGACAGCTTGGATCACAGCACTTGCTCCGAAACTTCGAGCGCCGTGTCGAGCGTGTTCATGAACTCAACAATGTTGATCGGCTTGGTCAAATACCGGTAAAACCCCGCCGCTAGGCCCCGCTCCTTGTCCCTCGGCATGGCATTGGCGCTGAGGGCAATCACGGGAATGTGGCACGTGGCCGGATCCTCCCGAAGCAACTTCAACGCCTCGAAGCCGCTGATGCCGGGCAAGTTGATGTCCATCAGAATTACGTCGGGCTGTCGGCTGTGCGCAAGTTGTATCCCGGTATTGCCGTCTGACGCACTCAGCAGCCGCAGGTCGGCACGGCGCGTGATCAACTGCTCGATCAGGCTCAGGTTGGCTGGATTGTCCTCGACGCAGAGCACGGTCCGCATCGGCGTGCCGGGCTGGATGTGCGCGTGGACGATGGCTACCGATTCCATTGGCGACTCCACAAGGCAGGGTGCCTCCACAGCGTTCAGGTCAAACCAAAAAACGCTGCCGCTGCCCACGACGCTATCCACTCCGATCGCCCCGCCCATCAGTTCCACCAAACGCTTGCTCATCACCAAGCCGATGCCCGTGCCCTCCTCCGCCGTCGAATTCCGCCCCAACCGGTTGAAGGGCTGGAATAGCTGCCGGAGCAGCTCCGGGATCAAGCCCGCCCCGCTATCGCGGACGTTGATGCGAACGCGCGGGGTGCCCTCAACCGTCTGCCACTCGCAATCAATAGTGACGGTGCCGTTGGCCCGGTTGTACTTGATCGCGTTCGAAAGCAGATTGATCAGCACCTGTTTCAAGCGCGTACGGTCCGCCTCCACATAGCAGGGTGCATCGAAGTGGGGGAAAACCATCGTGATGCCGCGCTTTTGCCCCTGCGGCTCGATCATCGCCTGGCACTCCGCCATCACTTCCTGCAACGAGGTGGGCTCCAGAGACAAAGCCAATTTGCCCGACTCCACCTGCGCCAGATCCAGGATTTCGTTGATCAGGTCCAGCAGGTACCACCCTGCACGCAGGATCGGGTCGATGCTGGCCATCTGCGACGTGCTCGGCGGCGGCGTTTCGGAGCTGAGCAGTTGGGCAAAGCCGAGAATCGCATTCAAAGGCGACCGCAGTTCGTGGCTCATGCTGGAAAGGAAGTCCGACTTCGCCAGATTGGCCTTTTCGGCAGCGGCCTTGGCCCGCTCCAGCTCAACGTTGTTCTCCTGTTGGAGACGTTCGAAACGTTTCCGTTCGGTGACGTCGCGGGCTGCGGCGAAAACGCCCTGCAGCTTCCGGTCCCGGTCGTGGAAAGTGGTCGCGTTGTAGGAAACCACTGTTTCCTTGCCGTCGCGGGCGCGGGCCGTCAGTTCGTAGTCGGTAACTTTCCCCGCTCCCAACACACTGCGGATGGCCTCCTCGGCGCGTTCGGGGTCGGTGAAACAATCCTTGAACGGAGCGCCGATCAGCTCGTCGCGCGTGCAACCGGTCAGCGCCTCCATCTGCTTGTTGACGTCAGTAATGATGCCAGCCGAATTGGTGGCCATCAGTGCGTCGATGTTGGATTCGATCAGCGACCGCGTGTAAAACTGCTGGTCGCGCAGCCGCTGGTCGAGTTGCTTCTGCTCCTCCTCCACCTGCTTGCGCGCCGTGTTGTCCGTTCCGATCAGCAGGTAGCCGATGATCACGCCGAAATCGTCGCGCAGGGCCGTGACCGAAACCACGGCCGCAAAACGACTGCCGTCCTTGCGGATGTAGGTCAGCTCGTAGATATCCTCGATCCCTCGCGACGCCTTGAATACGAGTGCCTCGAAGCCCGGCGTGATCGGTGTGGCCAATTCGAAACTCAACGCTTTGGCACGGACAATCACTTCCTTCGGGTCCGAGATATCGGCCGGGGTGATCTTGTCGACCACCTCGGCCGAGGTGTATCCCAGCATCCGCTCGGCACCGACATTGAAGAGCTGGATCACGCCTTTTTCATCGGTGGCGATGCAGGAGAAGTTCGCACTGTTGAAAATGGCATTTTGCAGGGCACCGGTCTTCAACAAGGCTGCCTCCCTGCGGACCTCGGTGACGCCGGCCGCCGTAGCCGCGGCGTCCTCAGCGTTCCGCACCATGGTGAAGTCCGGTTCCAGCATGTTAAACGTGCTGCTCTGGAAGCCGTTGCTTCGGGCGGTCGGAAACCATGTAGTCGGCACTGGCCTCACCTGCGGAGGCTACATCCTCGGCACCGGTTTTCCTCAATGTTTCCTCGGCACGCTTCACCCACTCCTCGCTGTCGCAGTGGACCGAAAGCAGAATGCCGCCCTTGCGGATCCGTCCCTCGTAGCGTTTGGCTTCGTACTCGGGCATTCCCATGCCGATCATTCCACCAACCAGAGTCCCGAATGCGCCGCCAACACCGACTCCCGCCATCAAGCCTATGATCGGTCCAGCCGCGATAAACGGGCCGATGCCCGGAATGGCCAAGCTGCCCGCCCCGGCCAACCAGCCAAGCGCGCCGCCCAGAATTCCGATGGAGCCCGCACCGAGCACCGCACCCTCGGGAGCCTTGGTACTGTTGTCCAGCGCAAAATCCTTCGAGCCTTCGTTGTCCGGGAACAGGACGGAAACATCGGTGTGGCGGAATCCACCGTGATTCAGCGCGTCCACCGCTCCCTCCACCCCGCCGCGATCCTTGTACAAACCGTAAACTGCCGTGTTGAATGCCATTTCTCTTCTCCTTTGACCTTCCGTTGAACTAGAGGACGCGGCGTCCCTGAATCACTTGGAACAGAACGGCCACAAGGGCCAGTACAAAAAAGAGGTGGATGAAACCACCCATCGTGTAAGAGGTAATGAGCCCTAGGGCCCAAAGAACAAACAGGAGTGCTGCGATTCTCCAAATCATTTTGAAGTGGTCCTTTTCGGCATGGGAAGTGCACGCCGGTGGCCAATGGTGTTGGCCCATTCGAAAGCATCGGATAGCTCCGGCAGTTGCGGCTTCAGATGGTCAGGTGACCGCCGGAGGTCGGGCCCGTTCATCGACGGCGGGAACAGGTTCGTTGGCGGACGGGCCTGATCCCGGTTGGTGCCCCGCGTGCCTTGGCTGGAACCAGGACAGGAACCCAACACCATGCGATTTGCAATCGGATCTAAAACAGCGGCGGTCCTGGTTTGCGGCATGCTCGTGCCGTTGTCAGCGCAGCAGCCAGGCGACCAACCGGCCCAACAGCACCAACAGGAACGGCCTCAGCAGCAGCAACGCCAGGAGCGGCAACAGCAGGAACGGCCTCAGCAACAACAACGCCAGGAACGGCCTCAGCAGGAAAGACAGCAACCCCAGCAACGCCAGATCCAGCCGCCAGAGCGGCAACAACAACGACGGGAGCAACCCCAAGCCGAGCCCCGGCAGACCCGCCCCGAGCAGAACACCGGACGCCCGGAGCAACGCCAGGAACAGCGCCAGCAACAGGCCCCCCAACAGCGCCAGATCCAACAACCGCAACAGCAACGTATGCAACAGCAGTCCATCCAACGCCAGCAACCGCAGCGCAGCGATTTCCAAGCGCGTTCCTGGCAACAGCAAAAGGGCTGGGCGCAACAAGGTGGCGGCGGTTGGGGACATTCAACCTTCCAGCAAAGCCGCACCGCGAACTGGAACGTGTCCCGCAGATCGTGGGGACAACGCGGCGGCTACGGCGGCTACTACATTCCCCAGGACCGCTTCAGCCTCTCCTTCGGCATCGGCCATTTCTTCCGCCTCGGCATGCTTCCGGGCATGTACATGGGCTACCCGCGCTTCCAATACGGCGGATATTCGTTCCTCATGGTTGATCCCTGGCCGGATTTCTGGGGCGACTCCTGGTACAATGCCGACGACATGTACATCGGCTACGACGACGGCTACTACCTCTACAACCGCCGCTATCCCAGTTCCGGCGTCGCCATCACCATCATCATGTAGTCCACGCACCACCCGCTCCGAAGAAACAGCGCCGGTCCCGAAAGGGGTTGGCGCTGCTTCCCGTTTCGCCTCACCTATGCCCCGTGTTGCGGGACCGGATGCTTTTGGTGGGCTTGCTCGGTCTCTTCGTGGACCAGTTCCCGCGCCTGTTCCTGCTCCCGCTGGTGCTCCCGCACGGAGAGTTCATGGGCCGTCAGATGATCCGACTGCCCCTTTCCTCCGGCGGTGTCATGGGCATGCGCTGCCGAATTGTGTTGCTCGGCAGCACGATGCTGCCCTTCCCTACTATTTCCGTGATCAGACATGCGATTCCTCTTTCTTTCCTGCTTCAGCCTCAAACCTGTTCCCGCAAGCTTTCCATGCGGCCCGACTTGTTGTGGGCCGCTGCGGACAGCGCATAGGCATGGTCGGAGAACTCCAACGCCCGCATCGCGTGGTAGGTGGCGGCTGTAAAGTCGCCCTTCTCGTTGTGCTCGGCAGCAGTCCGGTGCGCCCGCGCCGCCATTTCGTGCTGTTCCGCCGCACGTCGGTTGGTCTCATGCATGATCTGCCCTCCATGCACGGCTCATGCCAATCCCGACCTTGGAACGTCGCCTGACCATATACCGTTAGCACCGCATCATGTCCCTCCGCGACCAGTCTCCAGCACCCCGCGCATTTCCCGTACTACGGCGCTTCGGCCCTCGCCATGCCTCTTGGTTGGGCATGACAAACGCATTTGATCGTTTCCCCTGGATGGCTCGAACTACAACCGCCATCCTTCTTTGCACCGTTGCCGGATGTTCCTCCGGCATGAACAAATCGCCGGACGTGGCCGACAGTGTCCGAAAGACGCTCGACCAATCCGGACTGAAGGACGTTTCCTCAACCCAGGACCGCGACAAGGGTGTCGTGACTCTGGGCGGGCATGTCTCCAACGACGAAGACAAGGCGCGCGCCGAGACACTCGCCAAGGCCATTGCAGGCACCCAGGTGGTCGCGAACCAAATCGAGGTTCTCCCCACAGGCGACAAGGACGCCGCCCGCGTGAACACGGAACTGGACCGCGCCATCGAGCACAACCTGGAAGCCGCCCTCGTCGCGGACAAGCTGGAGGACCAAGTCAAGTACAGCGTGACCAACAAGACAGTCACCCTGACTGGCGAGGTTCACTCCCGCAGCGTCCGCACCCGCGCCGAAGCAGTTGCCAAAGCGGTCCCGAACGTGGAGCAGGTCGTCAACGAGCTGCAAATCACCAAGCGCAAGGCCACCTCGTCGAAATAGCCGCTATGAAACGCAGGAGCCGGTTGCACCACGTTACGCCCGTGGAACCATATCCCAACAGCCGCGAGATCACCCTTGTCCAATCCGTAATACTGGGAGCCGCACTGATCGCCTTCGCTTGGATCCACCTCCACCCGGTGCCCGGCGCCCTTGGCTCGGTGGCGGGACCGGGCTCGTTCTGGTGGTTCATGGCAATTCCACTGGCCAAACGCACCGGCTCCGCATTCGAGCCCGATCCTTCTCCGATACCCAACTTCCAACCTCGGCAACACCGCCCGGGAGGGCACACCACACCATGCTGATCAACGCAAAGCAACTGAAGGGTCTCACGATCTGCGCCTCGGACGGCGAACTCGGCACCGTCGACGAATTCTACTTCGACGACCAAACATGGGGCATCCGCTACCTCGTCGTCGACACGGCAAGCTGGCTCGCGGGACGCCGCGTCCTGATTGCGCCCTACTCCATCCTGCATGCCGACTGGCAAGCACGACGCCTGGACGTCGGACTGACCATGAAACAGGTGGAGAACAGCCCGGACATCGATACCCGCCTGCCAGTCTCCCGCCAGCACGAGTCCGAATACCTGGCCTACTACGGCTACCCCTACTACTGGAACGGCCCCGACTTTTGGAGCGCGGGTTACTCTCCGGTAGCAGTCACCGACCCCGTTCTGGTGAACGCTGCGGGGGAGGACATGATCCTGAAGAACCCCATGGACATCCATCTGCGCAGCTCCAACTCGGTCACAGGTCACTACCTGGAAGCCCTGAACGGTGAGATCGGCCACGTGGACGGCTTCGTGCTGGATGACGAATCGTGGTCCATCCGCTATGTGGAAATTGCCACGCGCAATTGGTGGCCGGGCAAGAAGGTACTGGTTTCACCCGCGTGGATTACCCGTATCAGCTGGGAAGCGTCCAAGATGTATGCCTCTGTCTCGCGCGAATTGGTCCAGAGCGCACCGGAGTATTTGGAGGATGTTCCCGTGACCCGCGGGTATGAGAACCAGCTCTACTTTCACTACGGCCAGTCGCCGTATTGGCTGGGCCTGAAGGACCCGAATCTACCGTTGTAGCGAACGAAGCACCCCCCGGATGCCGCGGCATCCGGGGGACCATTTCCCTGCCCTATTCCTGTGGTTCCGAGAACCCTGACTGCACCAGATGCTCGGCCAGAAACCAAGTTTGCAGTTCATTCGTCCGCAGCACGTCGCCAACCAGAAGATCCGCCGTTCCCGGATCATCGTCCATAACCACGGCCGACTGCTTCCGCGCCTCCGCAATAATCACTTCATGCGCGTTGAGCAGCCTGGACAGTTGGACGGATACGTCCTCCCGCCCGATCGGCGGTGTTTCAATCCTGGTCTGCGCCGCGACATGTGCCGCCATCGCGATGCTGACTCCGCCCAGCAGCTGGATCCGCTCCGCGATCATGTCCACCAGTGCCGCCTGTTCATTGAAATGCTTGTCGAACAGCAGATGGAACTGGTAGAACCACGGGCCGGTCACCTGCCAGTGGTGTTTCTTGTACAGATCGCGGAGGGTCATCGTGTCCGCCAGGATCTGGTTGAGCTTCTCCGCGCTCTTCCTGGCCGCACTCTTGCCGAGCGAATTCGGCAAGCGGGCCACCGTTCCATACGGCTGGATGACTCCGGGCGGAACCAGAGACTCCGGCACGCCTGCAATCTCGGCGGCGTCCGTATGGCGGGACCGGTGCTGCTTGGATGCCGACTTCACTTAGAGCCCGTGCCGGCGTGCAGCGCGGCGGCGGCGCTGTTCACAGCATCGTGCCCCATCTTGGCTCCGCTGCGGACCGCCGCAACCGTCTCCTCGATGGCGTGGTTGATGTCGCGCACTCCGTTGTCAACCGCGATTGCCACGCTGTGCTTGGCGCTCTTCACGCTGGCGCAGGCTTCGTCCATATAGCCGTTGACAGCCGTGCTGATTTCGGCGCGCGTTCGTTCCCCCGATTTCGGGGCCAACAGGATTCCGGCGGCAAGGCCGGTCCCGACGCCTGCCAGCAATGCCAGCAGGATATTCGTATTCTGTGATTCAATCTGTCCGTTGTTGCAGCTCATGCCCGTGCAACATGCACGCCGAGGCCCGAACCACCATGCCTAAGGCGACCCCGTGATCGGCCCTTTACGTGCACGTGTCCGATTGGCAACCGGCACTCCAGCCCGTACTTCCACCGGCTAGCGCGCGATTTCATTTACAAGGCTGGCTTCGACACGTTTCGGAACTGGCCCCGGTTGCCACCCTGAACAAACAATGGAACTACCCGAGAATCAAAACTATCCCTATTCCGACGGGCAACTCGAGCTGCAGGCCAACGCCGCGCTGACCAATGCCACCCTCGTCCCGCAGGATATCCGCGCAACCGTCTGCAACCGCCGGTTGACGCTGCTCGGGACTACCGACTGGGCCTATGTCCGCGAGGAAGCCAGACGAGCCGTGGAAGATATCCAGGGACTCGGCGCAATAACCAACCTCATCAACGTAAGCCGGAAAATGCCACGCATCCTCAGCCGAGTCCGGGATCTCTGGGACAGGGTTTTCCCGGTCCGCATCCGTACTCGGCTTGCCTGCCCGCTGCCGCGCTAGCTATACGTCCTGGCGGGTAATGCCCAGCTTCCGCATCATGGCATTCAGGGTCGTCCGGTGCAGTCCGAGCCTGGTGGCTGCCAAGGTAACCACCCCGTTGCTTTCCCGCAGCATCTTCACAATATGCTCGCGCTCCACCTGGTCCAGCGTGCAACCGCCGGCAGGGGCCACCGCCTCCTCCCGGATCTCAGCCAGGGGGGCCCTCAGGCTGTTGCCGTTGGAAAGGATCACGGACCGCTCGATGAAGTTCTCCAGCTCCCGGACATTCCCCGGCCACCGCCACGCGCTCAGCGCATGGAGGGTTTCAGTCGGAATACGGTCAATCTGCCGTCCCATTTTGGCGCTGTACTTGGTTACAAAATGGCGGACCAGCTTGGGAATGTCCTCGGGACGGTCCCGTAGCGGCGGCGTGGTGATCGGGAACACCTTCAACCGGTAATACAAATCGCTGCGGAAGAGCTTGTCGCCCATCATCTGCGTCAGATCCCGGTTGGTGGCCGCCACCAGCCGGACGTCAATCGGGATGGTCCGCGTCCCCCCCAACCTTTCGAACGACTTTTCTTGCAACGCCCGCAGCAACTTCGGCTGCAAATCCAGCGGGATGTCGCCCACTTCGTCGAGGAATAGGGTCCCCCGGTGGGCCATTTCGAAACGGCCGATCTTCTGCGACAGCGCGCCGGTGAAGGCACCGCGTTCGTAGCCGAACAGCTCGCTTTCCAGCAGCCCGGTGGGAATCGCGGCGCAGTTGAGAGTCACGAAGGTCTGCTTGTTGCGCGGACTCAGCCTGTGGATCGCCCTCGCCACCAGTTCCTTGCCGGTTCCGGTTTCCCCCAGCACCAGGACGGTGGCGTCAGTCGGTGCCACCACTTCGATCTGCCGCATCACCCGCTCGAGTTGCGAACTGGATCCGATCATCTCGTCGAAACCGGTGCGTTTCCCTTTTTCCGGCGCTTCCAGATCGTCCGGATTGTCCCGTTCCCGCAGATCCTGCACGAACGTGATCCAGCGGAAAGGCGATAGCCGCATCACCGCAGTCGCCACCATCACAGGAACCCGCGTGCCGTCCTTCCGCATCATTTCCTTCTCGTACGGCGTGCACGCCCCGAAGCGGAGACCCTCCTCGTGCGCCAAGTCGTCCAGCGGTACGTACTCGGCAGGGGTCAGGTCCGGCCAGTGCATGCGTCCAGCGGCCAAATCCTCCCGGCTGTATCCAGCCAACGCCAGAAATGCATCGTTTGCTTCGGGAATCTGGTCAAACTCGCACGACGCGACGCAGGTGACTGCCGAGTGTGCTCCCCCCTTTGGGCCTTGCGCTCGGCTCTTGCGCAGCTTTTCGTCCTTGGCGTGGCGGTCACTGAAATCCCGCACGATCCTGGCGAAACCCTGAAGGTTGCCCGTGTCGTCCCGAAGCGCCATGGTGATCGAATTGGCCCAGAACCGTGAGCCATCCTTCTTGATGCGCCAGTTTTCGGTGCCGAAGTGGCCCCCGGCGGCCGCCCGGCTGAGTTCCTCCTGCAGTTGGGCATGGACCATGCCTGTGTCCCGGGCCACTTCATCCGCATAAAGGGTGGAAACATCCTTCCCGATTACCTGGCTGGCCGTATACCCGTAAATTCGTTCCGCCCCGGCGTACCAAGCCACAATCGTCCCCTCCGCATCCAATAGGGAGAGTGCGTAATCCTGAACCCACGTGGGAGGTTGTTCCTTTGCCGCCGTCGCTGGAGTCTTCAGCGCAACCACATGGCGGACCGGCAGCACATTGGCCTTTACAGACAGCTCCACTTCCCGCGGGTTGCCTGCCGGATCGGCAAGCTGGACCGTGACATCCTCCTCTCCTCGCGCCAGAAACGCCCGCCAAGCTTCCGAAAGCTGTGCCTTGGAGCCTTCATGGACAAACTGGCCGATCTTACTGCCGATCAGCTTCTCCCTGGGGAGGCCCAGCAGGCGTGCCGCGCCACCACTCGCGTCGTGGGAATTGCCGTCGTTGTCCACAATCAGGACCGGTGCCCCGGGCTGGTACACAACCGCCCTGAACAGGAGCTCCAGCTCAGCCGGACCGTTTGCCAGCATCCAGCTATTTGATGATTCCCGCAGTTTCGCGGAAGTCGGGTCAATGGCAATCATTTCGCCTGCTCTCTCTTCCCGCCATTGCGATTCCAACGTCGCACCTCTTGTTGCTGTCATGGGTGTGCAGGGACCCGTGACAAAAGTACGGCGCCAGAACTGCAACGACGCCTTAACCGTACCACGTGCCGAGGCTGATAAGTTGTTTTATTTTGACCCCATTCGGTCATGTGACCACGATTGGACACCTTCGCGGGGAGAGCAAATCCGCCGCACAAGTGCAGGAATGACCAAATACGGTCGCATGTTTTCGTTGTTTCGTTTGGACCGACGCTTGCCTCATCCATTTCCAGGAGTAACAAAAATGCCTCTACTGAACGTTGTCGTTTTTCTGATCGTGGTCGGCGTCGCCCTCTACCTGGTGAACCGCTATGTCCCAATGGCTGGCAGCATCAAGTCGATTCTGAACATCGTCGTGGTCGTCGCGGTATGTGTTTGGGTCCTGCAAGCCGTTGGCATGTGGGGAGATGTGACCAGCTTCCGGTTGCAGCGCTGATGCTGACCGAGACGCTGACCGAATCGGGTCAAACGGCTGTCCAGGGTCGCTTCAACCGGCCTCCTGTCCCGGCGCACCAACGGTCCCGGTGCTGCAACATATGCCGCTAAGCCCCATTTACAGCCTTGGGCCCTCGGCATGCGCTTACCGAATTCGCAAGGGCCCGCCGGCCACCCACCGGACGGAAGGCAGGCCCGGCACCAGGAACACCAGACCTGGACAAAGGAAAAAAGAAATGAAACGATCAAATACAGTGACGACCGCAGTTTGTCTGGCACTGATGGGCGCAGCCATCCCCGCGATGGCGGACGAATGGAACCGCAAAACCGTAATCACCTTTAGCGGTCCCGTGGAAATCCCAGGTGTCCACCTGAAGGGCTGGGGCGTGCTGCCCGCCGGCACATATGTCTTCAAGATCCTCGATTCCCAGTCGGACCGCCACATTGTGCAGATCTTCAACAAGGAAGAGAACGTGGTCTACGCAACAATCCTGGCCATCCCGAACTACCGCCTCCAGGCCACCGACAAGACAACCATCACCTTCCGCGAGCGCCCCGCCGGCCAGCCGGAAGCCCTTCGCGCCTGGTTCTATCCTGGCCGCAATTGGGGCGAGGAATTCGTTTACCCCAAGGAAAAAGCCATGTTGATTGCCAAGGAAACCAACACCCCCGTGCTCTACACCCCGGCAGCAGTTCCGGTTGAAGTGGCCGAACTGCCTGTGGAAAAGGATGCCCCGGTATTCCTGGAAATGCGCCGCGCCCCCGTTGCGGCCGTCCAGCCCAGCGGTGAGGATGCCGTCCTGTCCGAAGTTGTGACCCCGCCGCCGCCAGCCGAAATGCAGGTCGCCGCCGAGGTACTTCCGAAGACTGCCAGCTACATGCCCTTGATCGGCCTGTTCGGCCTCACGGCGCTCGCCGGTGCCTTCGTGGCGACCAAGTCGGCTAAACGGGCCTCGTAGTCCATAGTAGGTATACGCTTTGCGGGGCCGGAGTCCATCCAGCCCCGCAAAATCCCCGCGCCAGCAGTCCAAAGAGGTTTCCCATGCTACAAAAACCGAATCCGCCACCCACGGCACTCCCGAGGAGGTCCAGCAACGATCCCGCCAGGCACCAGACGACTGCCCGCGGCTTTGACGTTCTCAATTCCCCCCTCCTCAACAAGGGCACCGCATTCACAGTGGAGGAACGCACCGCCCTCGGACTCACCGGGCTCCTGCCTCGGGATGTCTGTTCCCTCGAAACCCAGGTCAAGCGGGCCTACCTCCAGTACGACCGCCTCCCGGACGCCCTGGGAAAGAACATCTACCTGACTGCGATGCACGACCGCAACGAGGTTCTCTTTTTCAGGCTCTTCTCCGAACACCTCCGCGAGATGATTCCCATCGTCAACGACTTGACGGTCGGCCTCGCCATCGAGCAATACCACCACGAAAGCCGTCGTCCCTGCGGCGTTTACCTCTCCATAGACCACACCGAGGACATCGAACAGGCCTTCGCCAATCTGGGCACCGGCGACGACATTGACTTAATCCTCGCTACCGACGCGGAACAAATCCTCGGCATCGGCGACTGGGGCGTGGGCGGCATCGAGGTTTCCATCGGCAAGCTGGCAATCTACACCGCCGCCGGTGGCATAGACCCGTCGCGTGCCGTGCCCGTCATGCTGGACGTGGGCACCAACCGCGAGGAACTTGTGGGGGACCCGATGTATGTGGGCAACCGCCACGCCAGGATTC
>CAITMP010000496.1 GCA_903893525.1 uncultured Acidobacteriia bacterium
ATTGGCTCGAAAGCGTACACAACGGCAAGCCATCGGGACTTCCGCTCGCCGACATCTACCGGGCCAACGAAATCGTGCTGGAGGCGCGTGACGCCGCCGACCAGTACACCCCTGCCCGGTTTCTGGCCGCGCGGGATTAATTGAGCCGCATTCCGCCACCGAACATCCAAATGGTATCGGCGAGATTCATTCCGCCCTGGAGTTCCATGCAGGTAGCAGTCGCCGGCGCCACTGGTTACATCGGGGGGCGCTTGGTGCCCCGCCTTCTCCAAGACGGGCACCGTGTCCGCTGTCTTGTGCGATCCCCCGCAAAACTTGCGGACCGGAAGTGGACCAAATCCGACGCGCTCGAAATCGTCCGCTGCGATTTGGAGGACCCCACCGGCTTGCAGGCAAGCCTTTCCGGCTGTACTGCCGGGTACTATCTGGTGCATTCGATGATGTCGGCCGCCGGACATTATTCCCAACAAGACCGCAACCTCGCATACGTGTTCGCAAAAGCGGCCCGGGCGGCAGGGGTGGAACGAATCATTTATCTGGGAGGACTGGGTGAAACGGGCCCGGATTTGAGCGAGCACTTGGCATCCCGCCGTGAGGTGGAAGTTGCATTAGCCTCGTCAGGCCTCCCAGTGACTGTCCTGCGCGCCGCGATGATCATCGGCTCGGGGTCGGCATCCTTTGAAATCCTTCGCTACTTGGTGGAGCGGCTGCCGATCATGGTGACACCAAAATGGATTTCCACACCGTGCCAACCCATCGCCGTCGAAAATGTGATCGAATACTTGGCCCAGTGTTTGACGGTGCCGGCGACTGTTGGCCAGACATTTGACATCGGAGGTCCGGATGCTCCCTGCTACCGGGAGATCATGCGCATCATGGCAGAGGAGCTGGGTCTGCGGCCAAGGTGGATCATTCCCATACCGGTGCTGACGCCGCGTCTCAGCTCCTGGTGGATCCACCTTGTAACACCGCTCAGCAGCGACATAGCCCGCCCGCTGGCCGAGGGCCTGAAAAACCCGGTCGTGTGCCGCGAAAACCGCATCACCCATTTGATTCCGCAAAAGCTCCTGGACGTTCGGAGCGCCATACGTGCGTCCCTGTCCCAGTTGGCCGAACACCGGATCGAGACGAATTGGTCCATGGCTGGACGTCTTCCCGGCGATCCGGATTGGGCTGGTGGCAAGGTCTTCCGCGACGCGCGAAAGGTCGCCGTCGAAGCCCCGGCATGGGCAGTATTCCGGGCCTTCTGCATGGTAGGCGGCGACCATGGCTGGTATTCGGGCAACTGGCTCTGGAAGATTCGGGGCTGGCTGGACGTGCTGGTGGGCGGACCAGGCCTCAGGCGCGGCCGGCGCGATCCCGAACAGGTGTATTTCGGCGAAGCGCTGGACTTTTGGAGGGTGGTCGGGTTGGTGCAGGATCGCAGCTTGACGCTGAGCGCGGAAATGAGGCTTCCCGGCGACGCCGTGCTAAAGTTCGACGTCGAAACAACCGGGACGGGCCGCTGCATCCTCCACCAGACAGCGCTCTTCAAGCCGCAAGGCCTGTTTGGGCTGGTCTATTGGTATTCCGTTGTCCCGCTGCACAATTACGTTTTCAGCGGAATGCTGCGGGGCATCCGCAAGGAAGCCATGAAAATTGCGCTCGCACCGCAAGTGTCCCCGCCGGAATTCGAGGTCAAGCAGCACGCATGAGTTTCACAAACACCCGTTTCGTGATCGTGGGCGCGTCCGGTGGCATAGGCTCGGCCTTGGCGAGGCGGTTGAAGGATGCCGGGGCGGATTTGGTCATGGTAGGCCGCTCGTCCCAAAAGCTCGCCGGGCTGGCAGAGGACCTGGGGACCCCGTTGGTGGTCGCGGATGCGTCGGATTCGGGCAGCTTCGACGCTGCAATCACAAACTTGGGACCAATCAACGGGATCGTGAACTGCGCGGGCAGTTTCCTGCTGAAACCGGGCCACCTGACGACAGACGCGGAATGGTCGGCAAGCCTGCAGGCGAATCTGACGACGGCCTTCCATGTGGTCCGGGCCGGCTCCCGGCTTATGATGCAGACCGGCGGATCCATCGTGCTCTGTTCCAGCGCTGCGGGACGGATCGGGCTCGCCAACCACGAAGCCGTCGCGGCGGGCAAGGCCGGGGTGATCGGCTTGACCCTGTCGGCCGCAGCTACATACGCCGCGCGCAACATCCGCGTCAACTGCGTTGCTCCTGGATTGGTCGATACGGCACTGACGGCCCGCATCACGGCCAACGAGGCATCGGTCAAGGCTTCCGCAGCGATGCACGCCTTGGGGCGGATCGGGAAACCGGAGCAGGTGGCCTCGGCCATCGCATGGCTGCTGGATCCGGAAAATGATTGGGTGACAGGCCAAATCATCGGCGTCGATGGCGGGCTCGGCTCGGTGCGTTCCGCGATCAGGTAGCTTCGCGCCCCAACAAGGGAGGTATGCCGCAAATGCCCAAAACGTGGGTACCATAACTTCCCGCATTGATTGGATTAGACTATCTTGTTATCTTCGAGCAAGTGGCCAATCGGCCTAAACTCAACCGCAACAACCGGAGGAAATCCAGATGTTTAACGAATGTCTCAAGGCCGCCAAGGCCCTCACCTTAGGATTCGTGTTCTGTGCATGTGCCAGTGCGGCGAACATCACCTATTACGGAACCACGACATCCACACTCAACAATGTGGACTACCCCGTCGCCTACTCGATCACCACGAACGGCCACATCGGGACCCTTGCAGCGAGTGACTTGGTGGGTATGACGCTCGGCCCCAATGTCAATGATCAGACTGCGATGGGCAGCAACACCCATGTCCTGAATTCCGCACTTACCGCGACTGCCGAAGGTATCTTCGCCAATTTCAGCGTTCAGGACTGGTGGCTCCAGTTCGACAACTTTGGCAGCAGTTACAACATAGTGATGGGACCAAACGGACTGATAGGCCCCACCATCAATAACCAGTATGTCGGGTCCGTTGCGGTGCTAAGTGGTTCACAGGCTACGGTGCAGATCGCCTCGGTGAGCGGAATCGAAGTAGGTGCCGCCGCCCCGGAACCCTCCACAACCGCGCTGATGCTGGCCCCGCTCGCACTGGCGTTTCTAGCCCGCAAGCGTTTGCAAGTCTGATCACCGGCAACAAGCGAAATAAAACAACGCCCGGGCGAAAGCCGGGCGTTGTTTTTTTTTGAACTTCATGAAAGCTTCATGAGGGAAAGATCAGCCCGTTCCTGTTTACCGATACAGAGAGCTGATACGGCCTCGGAAAGACGGAACGAACATGAAGATCAAACAAATGGTACAGACAATGGCGATTGCCGGAACACTCGGAGTGGCGGCCCACGCGGAACTCATTAACGTACAGTTCGGCTGCACTTTAACGTCCGGTTGCCTGGGCGGCGTCCAAACCCATCAATACGCGGGCGCAGCGGTGGTGGGCTCCACCGGCGACTATTGGAATCTGGTCGATGGGAACACCTCCGGACCCGGGCTGGGCGCGAACGGAGCAGCCGCACCTGGAGAAACCCTGCTCAACTCTGCAAGCGGGGCGGCAGGACTGGCGGGCAACGCGAAAGTCACCTGGACCGCCGACAACATGTACAACTCGACCGCGACCAACAGTGCCTTCGGGATCGCCAGCTACGCCAACCAGGCAAATCTGGCGAACCTGATGGATTCCTACCTGACCAATGAAAACGGAAGCCGCACGGTCAGCTTTTCTGCTCTGAAGACCAACACGCAGTACCAATTGATTGCGATTGCACAAGGGAACGGCCCGATCGGAGACCACGTCAGGGTGGTGGGCTTCTCGGCTGTCGGCGGATCGGGCTCCACCGCGAACGCAAGCCTGGTAGCGGGCACCACGACCAATACATTCATTCAAAACAATAACTACAGCATTCTGAATGTGAATTCCGGCAGCACCGGCAACATCGTCCTCACGTGGACCAAGACCACCGCCGATGAGGCAGATCTCAACGGCATCCAGCTGTCCGAAGTAACCGCTACTCCCGAACCTTCTTCCATCTGGCTCGGCATCGGCGGGATGGCCACCATGCTCGGATTGCAGCGCCGCCGGAGGAACGCCTGAAGTTCCTCCCTGCCGCGATCAAACAGGAGGGGCGCCAATGCCGCAGGTGCTGTTTCCGCCAAGACGGTGGCGGTTGCGGGCAACCCAGGCATAGGCCGCCTCTCCAACCGGGGCGAAAAACGGGGAGAAAAACAGCAATACCGCAGCGAGGATAGCCGCCTTCGGAAGGGGGCCAATGGCAGGAATTGCGAGGATGGACCATCCCGCCAAGTGCCACACCGGGTTCCACAAGGCGATCTTCTTGAACGCGGCGAATCCGGACCAAATCCTCCCGTCGTGCGCAACGTACATCCTCTCGGCGGCTTGGTCATCGGCGATTCCGAGTTCCCTGCCCGCCCCTGACTGAAACGAGTACCACACCAGAATCCCGTCCACATCGAAAAAACAAACCGATTTTTTCGCGGCAGCGCAGAAGCCGCAGCTGCCATCCCAGATCACAGTAACCGCCCCGCGTGGCCAGCCACCGCCGAAGAGCACGATGGTGGAGAACGCCATCGCAACTCCCAGTACCGCCAAACTGGCAACCGGAACCGGCCAGCCAAGCCAGCTTTCCAGCAACACAACGGCGACGATCCTGGCGAACAGGACCACGTTCGAGGAGACCCCGTGGAACCGGCACCGGAACGGATTCAAAGCCTCCCAGCCCAACCTGATGCCCATACCCAATCGTAGACCCACATGCCGCCATAATGGAATCCATGGAAAGCAGGCACACGGAAATCGAGCAATGGGTGCCAGCTCCTGGCGATGGCGTCCCAGCAGCGTTGGCGGAAATTCTCCACGCTTGCGTCCACCATGGAGCCAGCGTCGGATTCATCCTTCCCTTCCCACTGGAAGCTGCCGAGGGCTACTGGCGGGAATCGGTCCAGCCTCGGGTGGAGGCCGGAACCCGGGTCCTCCTGCTTGCCAAGCTGGACGACCGCATCGTGGGCACTGTCCAGCTCGACACCGCCACCATGCCCAACCAAGTGCACCGCGCGGACGTCATGAAACTGCTGGTCCACCCCGCTGCACGCCGTCGAGGCATCGCACGCGCTCTGATGCTGGCGGTGGAGCGGGAGGCTGGAGCCCGGAACCGGACTCTTTTGACGCTCGACACGGGTGCCGAGGACTCAGCGGAGCCGCTGTATCTCGACTTGGGCTACGTCCGGGTGGGGGAGATTCCCGGCTATTCGCGGGCGCCAAACTCCGAAATCCTGGAGCCAACAGTGATCCTGTACAAGCACCTGCCGGAAGCCGCCAACGGTCGGTGTCCCGCATAAGGGTAACCTTAAAGATTGCTGGTTGAGTTCGAACTGATCCAAAAAGCGCGCGGCGGGGACGGCGGGGCATTCAACCAAGTCGTCACAGCCTATCGCCGCCGCATTCTTGGAACCATCTCCCGGCTGATCGGCCGTCCCGAGGACGTGGAGGATGTGGCGCAGGAGGTTTTCATGCGCCTCTATTTCTCCCTCGACCAACTTCGGACTCCGGAAGTGTTCGAGCCGTGGCTCTACAGGCTGACGGTGAACGCATCCTATGACTACCTCCGCAAGAGCAAGCGTCGGCGCGAGTCCCGGATGTCGGACCTCTCCGAACAGCAGGTCACACTGGCTGATGCCGCCGCAGGTTCCAAGGCCCAAACCGACGAATCAGAAAAACGCCGGACGCGGGATCTGGTCAACGGGCTGCTGGCATCGGTGTCCGAAGAGGACAGGGTGCTGTTGACCATGAAGGAAGTCGAAGGCCTGTCGCTCAAGGAGATGGAGAAGATCTACGGGGTGAATGAGAACGCCCTCAAGGTGAGGCTGTTCCGCGCACGCCAGCGGGTACTGAAAAACATGAAGCGCGGAAGCGAATTCCTGTAACCCTCCCCGGTCGGGGTCCGCCAAATGAAGTAGAGGATGCAAGCACCGAGTGTCTTGTATCCTAAGAAGGAAATCCATGAGAATCGGAACGACGAACGGGAACGGAACGGACGGAGAACTGGATGCCCGTCTTTCCGAGTTGTTCGTTGCCTACCGGGCGGCGTGCCCGGAACCTGCGGCGAGTGTGAATTTCATGCCCGAAATGTGGGCGAAGATCGAGGCCAGAAAATCCTCCAGCATGTTTGGTCGTCTGGCCAAAGCTTTGGTGACCGCGGCAATTGCGGCATCCATGATCTTGGGAACATTGGCCGCCACAGCGGGCAACCAAGTGAAAGGCGAGCCAGGCAATTACTTGGAAGTGTTGGCAGCTGAACATGCCTCGGCGCTGGAACCTCTCAGCTTGGAGCGGGTTTCTTTGATGGAACAGCAGTAATGGAACAGCGGTAGGCGGCCCACATGACAAACTCTCGCGTCAGTTCGGCGATCTATTTGGTTTTGGTATTCGCCAGCGGAATCCTGGCTGGTGCGGTTGGAAACCGGCTTTACATGGTGAAAACGGCGAGTGCCAACTCCACGCCGCCGCGCACGATGGCGCAGTACCGGAGTCAACTGTTCACCGAATTGCGCCAGCGGGTGGGAGCCACCGAAAGCCAGATAGCCGAGATCGACAAGGTTCTCAACAACGCCAAACAGCAATTGGACGCGCTTCACGCAGAGCACAAGCCGATGCGGGAAAAGATCGACCACGACCGCGTGGAGGGAATCCGTGCAGTCTTGGACGAAAAGCAGCGCAAGGTCTATGACGATTGGCGGTCCGAGCGCGCTTTGGAGAACCAGAAGAAAAGAGCCGGACGCTAGCCGCCACGGCCTTCATTCCCGAGGCATCCCTTCGGAGCACGGAAACAAAAGAAGAGGGGCGATTCCGGATACCACCGGAGCCGCCCCTCTCGACTTTTCGGATAGCTAGTTCTTCGCTGCGAGCCGCGCGGCCTTCTCGGCAATCTGCGAGGCGTACTTCCGTTGGAATTTGTCGACGCGACCAGCGGTGTCAATCAGCTTCTGCTTGCCCGTGAAGAACGGGTGGCAGTTGGAGCAGATTTCAACGCGGATGTCGCCCTTGTGGGTGGAACGCGTTTTGAACGTGTGGGTGCAAGCACAGATGACGTTCAACTCATTGTATGCAGGGTGAATACCGGGTTTCATGCTTATACTCTGGGGAAAACCCATGGTAGCACACGTTGTCACCGTTTCGCCACATCCGTTCCGGAAACGTATCACGGACCTGGCGGACACCACGCGCCACGCTGCCAATGTAGAATGCGAGAGGCCGGTTTTGAACTCGGGAAGGGACACCAGATGAAGATTCCATTGACACCATTGCGCTGCATGCACCGGGCCATCGACCTCTACGGGCACAAGGAGGCCATCGTCTGCGGCTCGAACAGGTTCACCTACGCCGAATACGGAGACCGCTGCGAACGTCTCGGCTCGGCCCTGGCGCGTGCGGGCGTCGGGCGCGGTGACCGCGTCGGCTACCTGAGCTTCAACACCCACCGGCTGCTGGAGGGCTACTTCGGGGTACTCCAGGCCCACGCAATCGTCATGCCCCTCAATGTACGCCTGACACCGGCGGAATTGGGTGCCATCCTGGTACACTCCGAGCCCAAAATCCTGTTCTACGAGAACGACTTCGCGCCCTTGGTGCAAGGGTTGCTCCAAAGCCTTGCAACCGTTTTGCCCGGCATGCGCACCATCTGCCTCGATACCGAATACGAGGACTTCATCGCCACCGGGGATCCCGGTCGCGCCAACATCTTTGAATACGACGAGGATTCGATCGCCGAACTTTTTTACACCAGCGGCAGCACCGGGACCCCGAAGGGCGTCATGCTGTCGCACCGGACCGTCTACATGCATGCGCTGGCCGTCGCCGGATCTTTCAACCGCGACGACACCGGTGTGGAGCTTCATACGATCCCGTTGTTCCACGCAAATGGCTGGGGCCGCCCGCAGACTGCGCCCCTGATGGGATTGAAGCAGGTGATGGTCCGCCGCTTCGACCCCGAATTCGTCTGCCGCATGATCCAGGACGAGGGCGCGACGGCCATGTCCCTGGTGCCGACCATGGCGGCTGCCATGCTCAACTACCCAGGCCTCGGCAACTTCAACCTGTCATCCCTGAAACAAGTACTCCTTGGCGGTGCCGCCTCATCGGTGGAATTGGTGGCCAAGCTGGAGCAGGTCTTCAAGTGTGAGGCCTTGGTCGGGTATGGCTTGACCGAGACCTGCCCCGTAGCAACCAGCGCCCGGAAAAAGGGCACCGTCACCTACGTCGACGAGGCAGACCGGCTCCGCCACCAAACAATGGCCGGATGGCCGCTCCCCGGAACCATGGTCCGCGTGGTCGACGCCCACATGGTGGATGTACCCCGCGACATGTCCTCGGTGGGTGAAATCGTCATCGCGGGCGACAACGTGATGGACGGTTACTACCGCGAACCCGAGGCCACCGCCGCGGTGATGAGCGGCGAATGGTTCCACTCGGGCGATATGGCCGTCTGGGATACCGAAGGCTACGTCCACATTGTGGACCGCAAAAAAGACATCATCATCTCGGGCGGCGAGAACATTTCCTCCATAGAAGTGGAAAAGGCGATTTCCGCCCATCCCGACGTCCTCGAAACAGCCGTAGTGGGTGCGCCCGACCCTCGCTGGGGGGAAATTCCGGTCGCCTTCGTGGTGGCGCAGCCCGGCTCGGAGCTGACTGAAGACGTACTAAGGGAATTCCTGCTCCCTCGCTTGGCGAAATTCAAGATGCCGCGACTTTATGAATTCGTCACCGACCCGCTACCCAAGGGAGGAACGGGCAAAATCCTGAAGCGCGAACTCCGCGAGAAGTACTGGGCGGGCAAGGAAAAACGGGTGCAGGGCTAAACGGGTTGTCGGTGCTGTGGAGCGGGCCTAAGCCAGCTCCATCTCACCGGCAGCAATCAACTGAGCAGCCTTCTCGTCATCCAGTTTTTTCTGTTCATCCAAAATCGGCATCCAGACGTTGATCAATCCCGTCGGAGGCGTATCCAGATCCACCAGCACGGCGCGCGACTCCTCGCCTTGGTGGATGAAAACCGCCGTAATTCCGTTCGGCGTCGGACGCAATTCCAGCTTGTGCCCCCGAGCCTCCAAGCGCAGCGTGGTGCCGATCCAAATCAGCGCGACCTTGGTCCGCCGCAGGTAGCCCGCACGGGTCACGTCGGTGAAAAGCGTCTTCGTCCACTCGGCGTGCTTCAGGCGTTCGGCCCACGGCGCAACCGCCAAAGCCCGGTTCCGGACCACATCACGGGACTTTTGATCCTCCAGACCGCCTTGCTCCCGCCCTTCGAGGGCTTTCAGGTTGTTTTCAAGGTTATCGAGGAAGCTCATGCAACTCCATTCTACTTGCGAGGCCTGATTTGCGTTGTGGTGCACGGAATGGATATACTCCGTTCGATGCCCTCTTCGCTCAAGATCCGCCTCGGCGCGATGATGTTTTTCAACTACATCGTCTGGGGTGCCTGGTACGTAACAATCACCACATACCTCACCACGACCCTCCATTTCTCGGGCACGCAGGCCGGGGCCGTTTTCGGCACTTCCGCCATCGCGTCCATGATTTCCCCCTTTTTCGTCGGCCTGGTCGCCGACCGCTACTTCCCCGCTGAAAAAGTCATGGCCGTGCTCTACGGCCTTTGCGCCGTCATCATGTACTTGGTCACACGGGCCACCACTTTCGCCGAAGTTTACGGCCTGATGCTGCTGTTCTGCCTTTGCTACTTCCCGAACGTCGCGCTCACCAACACCATCGGGTTCAAGAACATCGAGGACCCGGGCCGCGACTTCCCGATCATCCGACTGATGGGCACCTTCGGCTGGATCTTCATCACCAACGTCATCGGCTTCATGAAGTGGGAGAGCACCACAGGGCAGTTCTGGGTTACCCTCGCAGCAGCAGTCGTCATGGTGGTTTTCAGCCTCACCCTGCTGCCGCACACGCCCCCCCCGGGCAAGGGCACAAAGTTCAGCGCCGGCACCGCGCTCGGGCTCGACGCGCTGGTGATGCTGAAAAACAAGGCATTTCTCTTCTTCGCCGTTGCCTCCGTGCTGGCGTGCATCCCGCTGACTTTTTACTTTTCGTTCACCAACGACTACCTGAACGAAGTCCATGTCGAAAACGCGGCGGGCAAAATGTCCCTCGGCCAAGTCTCCGAAGTCGTTATGATGCTGCTGATGCCCTGGATCTTCCGTTACTTGAGCGTCCGCATGATCATCATCATGGGTCTCGTGTGCTGGGTCCTCCGCTACATCCTCCTCGCGCTGGGCGACCCCAACGGCGGCCTCTGGATGTTCTACGCGGCCATCCTGCTGCATGGAGCCTGCTTCGACTTCTTCTTCATGACCGGCCAACTGTACGCCGACCAGGAAGCCCCACCGCACCTCCGCAACGCCGCACAGGGTTTCATCCTGTTCCTGACCTACGGCGTCGGCATGCTCCTCGGCTCGTTCCTTTCCGGCGGAGCCGTGGATTACTTCACAGTCGACGGCGTCCACCAGTGGAAACCGTTCTGGCTCAGCTCTTCCGCCATGGCCGCGGTGATCCTGCTGGTGATTCTTATCGGCTTCCGGACGAACGAAAAGATCCGTCCGAAGGAAGTTGCGGGCACCTAAACGCTGTTGAGGTTAAGAAAGCCATGAGAGCTTTGAATCTGGGCCGCAGCGGTGTCGAGGTCAGTTCCCTGTGCCTCGGCACCGCCAATTTCGGCGGCAAACACGACCGCGAAACCTGCTTCGACTTGATCGACTTCTTCCGCGCCAACGACGGGTCCTTCATCGATACCGCGAACATGTACTCGCACTGGCATCCCGGTTGTCAGGGCGGGGAGAGCGAATCCACCATCGGACAATATATCCGGGACCGGGGGAGTCGGCACGAACTGCAGATCGCGTCGAAGGTGGGATTCCCCTACCCCGGCTGTTCCGGTGGCCTTTCGGCAGTCGAAATCGAGCTGGAGTGCGAAAAGAGTCTCCGGCGGCTCAACACCGACTATCTCGACATCTACTACTCGCACTGCGACGACCGCGAGACACCTATGGACGAGACGATGGCTGCGTTTGAGCACCTGATCCAAGCCGGCAAGGTGCGTTCCATCGGCGCGAGCAACTTGGTGGGCTGGCGCATCACACAGGCCAACCAGTTCAGCGAATTGCACGGCTGGCACCGGTACTGCGCGATCCAGCAGCGATACACATATTTGAGGCCAAGGCCGGGAGCTTCATTCGGGGAGCAGGTATTCCTTTCCGAGCCGATGCGGGATTACTCCCGCACCTCCGGGGTCACACTGCTGGGCTATTCCATTCTTCTGGGCGGCGCCTACCAGCGCGCGCCCGCCGCGCCCCCGCCCCAGTTCCAGGGGCCCGATTCGGTAACGCGCATGGCCGTTCTGGCCGATGTGGCCCATGAAACACAAGCCACACGCAATCAAGTGGTTATCGCCTGGATGCGCCAGAGCGATCCCCCCATCCTGCCCATCGTCGCCACCAGCAACATGGCGCAGTTGGCGGAGAACATCGGCGCTCTGGAGGTACGTCTGTCCGAAGACCAAATGCGGCGCTTGGATACGGCGGGCAACCCGGCCTAAACAACCCTCCTAGTGGGTCATCGCGTACACAACATCGTTGACCCCGATGCGGATGCCGAGGGCGGAATATTTCTCGGGATAGCGGGGGTCGTCGGCCCACTCCCAAGCGTCCCCGATGTCCGAATTGAAGGACATCGCCACCATCAACCGGCCCTTGTCGTCGAAAATGCCGCGCCAGTGGGGGGTGGCACCGTCGTCCCGGAAGGTGGTGCCCTGGCGCAGGGCCCACTGCCCCGGAATTTGGTATCGATTGTCCAGATCGTACAGGATGTGGAAAATCTGGTCGGCGTCCTCGATTTCAACAATTTGGCGGTCGGGAAAAATCAGCTTCATGCTGTCCATGAAGCGGTTCCATTCCCGCGTACCCCAGAAATCGTCCATCATCAGGAAGCCGCCCCGGAGCAAATATTCGCGGACCTTCAGAGCCTGCGGCTTTGTGAGGAGCATGTCCCCCATTTCACCCACAACGAGCCACGGCCAGTTGTAAATGTCGCCGCCATCATCGGGATTGACCGGCTGCTCCACGGACCGGGCGTCGATCCGCGTGAGTCGGCGGAGGGCAGCGGCAAAATGGCGGTCAGCGCGGGGATAGTCCTGCGACCAACTGGTGCCGCCCTCGCGCCAGTCGCGGTAACCGCCAAATCCGATCGGCTTCGAGAAGCGTCCGCCGGGATGGGGCGGGTACATGAGGCGCGCCTGTACCCATTCGGCGGATTTTTCGTAGTCGGTGGGGACATCCACGTCGTCGTAGGCTTCGAGGCTCCGGTAGACGCGGAAGGCGCGGGGAGCATCGTTGACGCGGTCGTGGCCGCCATCGGCGACGGTGTCGCTGGAACGGTCCGGCGAAGCAGCGTAGACCATCAGGAGCGCGAAAGCACCCAGGGGCAGCACGCGCCACCACTTTCCGAAATAACCCGGTACGCGTCCCGTCCGCATCGGCGTTCTTGTGAGCATAGCATTAGACTGCGGCAAAACGGATCGGTTTCGCTGTTTCGGTTGACTATCGTCGCAGTGTTTGAAAAACTAGTGCGGCAAGCACTACTTCGAGGAGAACACTTGGAATGAAAACACAGACAATCGCTGTCGCTGCCGTGTTGGCCTGCGGCGCCCTATCCGCCTTCGCACAGAATCCGCCCGCGGCCCCCGCCCCGCCCCAACCGATGAGCTTCTTCGTAAGCAGCGTCGGACCCGGCAAGGGTGGCGACTTGGGTGGCTTGGCCGGTGCCGACGCGCATTGCCAGAAGCTGGCTGCCGCCGTTGGAGCCGGTGCCAAGACTTGGCACGCCTATTTGAGCACCACCGCCAAGGATGGCAAAGCTGCAGTCAACGCCCGTGACCGCATCGGCGCCGGTCCCTGGTTCAACGCCAAGGGCGCCCGCGTAGCCAAGGACATCGGCGACCTGCACGGAGACACGCTCGACCAAGCCCGGCTCGGCAACAATCTATCCAAGGCCACGGCGCTCAACGAGAAGGGCGAAACCGTGAAGGGCTTTGGCGATACCCCCAACCAGCACGACGTTCTGACCGGTTCGCGGCCTGATGGCACAGCGTTTCCGGGGACCGACGACCACACCTGCAACAACTGGACCAGCAGCGACAAGGGTTCGGCCCAAGTGGGACACCACGACCGCAACAACGGCGGCAATGTCTCCTGGAACGCGACCCACCCCTCGCGCGGCTGCAGCCAGGAAAACCTGATCAGCACCGGCGGCAACGGCCTGCTGTACTGTTTCGCCCAGTAGTTGAACGCGGGCCGGGTTAGTTCGACCCG
>CAITMP010000497.1 GCA_903893525.1 uncultured Acidobacteriia bacterium
GACCCGGTTGCTGGAGAATTTCGCGCTCGGAATTACGGATCCCGGGTTCAACTCCCCGTGCATCGGTGCGGACGGCAATCCAGTTGAAGACACGAAACTACGGAACCCGGCGCAGTGCAAGGGAGCGAACTTTGCGACGAATATGGACAGCTTCTCACCTGGCATCGCGGCGTTCGACCTGACGCGCGGCGGCAAGTTGCTGAATTTCCACGCCACCCACAACATCAACCAGTACGCAGCTTACGGGCAGGACACGATTTCGCTTGGCAAGTTCGTCGCCAGCTTGGGACTCAGGCTGGACCGCTATGACGGCATTGTGGCCAAGTCCGCGCTGGAGCCGCGTTTTGGCCTGTCCTACGCGGTCGGCAAGACAGGGACAGTTCTCCGCATCGCAGCTGCTCGCACCATGGAAACGCCGTTCAATGAGAATCTTCTGGTGGCGAATGCGACCGGCACCGGAGGCTTGGCGCAGAATGTGTTCGGGGCCACGCCGGTCGGAATCAAGCCCGGCACCCGGAACCAGTTCAACGCTGGATTCCAACAGTCGCTGGGACGGTATGCGCTGGTGGACGCCGACTACTTCTGGAAGTTCACGGACAACGCGTATGACTTTGCCACCTTGCTGAATTCGACACTCACATTCCCGGTCGCGTGGCATCAATCGAAACTGGACGGTTTGTCCGGCAGGATCAGCAGTACCAACCTCCACGGTTTCCAGACAAGTTGGAACTTCGGGCACACCCGCGCCCGTTTCTTTCCCCCGGAAGCTGGCGGGTTGATTCCGCAGGGTGCGGAACTGACGCACGGTGTCTTCCGTATCGACCATGACCAAGCATTCGAATCCACACTCTCGCTGCACTACCAGCGCCCGAAAAATGCCGAATGGATATCGTTTGTCTACCGGTTCGACAGCGGTCAAGTGGTGAGCGGTGTGCCGGATGCGGCCTTTGCGATGGAAAGCCTGACCCCGAACCAGCAGGTAACAATCGGGCTATCTTGTGGCGGAACCATGGCAACCGCGTCAAAGCCGATTGATTCCTGTAAAGGGCCGGTGACATCCACATTACTGACCTTGCCGCCAGCGGGCACGGAAAATGACGACCACCACCCGGACCGTGTGAAGCCACGGAACGTGATGGACTTGGGTTTCGGGACGGACAACCTGATGCATGTGGAGGGAAAGCGTCGGATGAAGGCATCGATTGAGATCGCCAACTTAACGAACAAGATTGCGCTCTATAACTTTCTGTCGACGTTCAGCGGCACGCACTTCCTGCAACCCCGAGCCGTAGTCGCCAAGGTCTCCTGGGCGTTCTAAGATCGTCGTATGCAACTCCGCACAGCAACACTTCTTTTTGCGATCGGACTGACGGTGCCGCCTGTGCAGGGGCAAATCCGCAAACTCCACACCCGGGACTTGACCAGGATCAGCCAAGTCCAACTCGCAGACCAACTGAAGCGCAGCGACGTGGTCTTCATCCCAATCGGGGCGGTGGAATCGAACGAAATTCTCCCCAGTGACCGGAACTACGTCCTACCACTCGGCATTTGCATGGCAATGGCGGAGGAAGCGGGCGCACTGTACATGCCGGGCCTGATCTGGTCCTATCCGGGCACGTCATCAGTGGTGTCGGCGGGAATCCGGATGACCC
>CAITMP010000498.1 GCA_903893525.1 uncultured Acidobacteriia bacterium
GCCATGGACGACACCATAGAACCCCCACCCCTCTATAACCCGTGGCCCACCCAGAGCTGCCACTAGCGAACCAAGAGCCAAATGTGGGGCGGGCATTCTTGCCTGCAGCCGCCTTTCAGGCGGCCATACCCGAACACCCCTAACAAGAAAGGAAAAACCATGCAATACAACATAGGCCTCGACCTAGGCCAGCGCCGCGACCACACGGCCTTGGCAGTCGTCAACAAACTGGAAGGCCACCGCCCGTGGGGCGAAGTCAACCTTATCTGCCTTGAGGCCTGTTACGCCGAACGAGTCCCCCTCGGCACGCCCTACCCGCCGTCGTCCACCGCGGGCGACGCCTTCCGGCCTCTGCCGCATTCCTTGCCGGGGAATTGACCTTGGAATCCAAGCCGTATATGATAGGTTCCAGAAATTCGATGTCACCTCGACTCCTATTCCTCCTATTCTTTAGCCCGGCGCTTCACGCCCAGTTGATTGCACCGGTACATAGTCTGGATACGCCTCGCGGTCCTGTCCCCTACACAATCGACGGACCGTTCGCCGTTACAGAGGGTGACATCATTCTTGGCCCAGCCCAGGAAGTCGAACTCTACCGCTTGGCGCAGGAAAAGGGGGAGGCCCTGCTCCGCCCTAGATCGCTGACTCTCGCAGCCGTGGCAACAGGACCGCAATTGTGGCCAAACGCAACCATTTACTACACGATCGACGCCGACGTTCCCAACCAGCAGTCGATCCTGGACGGCATTGCCCACTGGAACACCCGCACCCCTTTCAAGATCCTGCCGCGCTCCAACGAATCCAACTACGTCCGCTTCCAGCACGTGAACATTGACGCGGCGTGCAATTCCAGTATCGGCATGGTTGGCGGAGCACAAACCATCGGCGTGACCAACAATTGCCCCACTGGAAGCGTGATCCACGAACTTGGGCACGCTTTCGGTTTGTGGCACGAACAACAGCGCAACGACAGGAACGCAGCTATGACCGTCCTCTATGAAAACATCGACAAGCGCTACGTTTACAACTACCTGATCGCAACCAGCGCCACCGATACCGGCTACTACGATTTCGATTCGATCATGCACTACGGCCCCGCTGGCTTTTCCCGCAACTATCAGGACGGACTTGCTACTGTGCCCCTCGGCATTCCCATCGGCCAGCGCGTTCAGCTGTCACCGCAGGATATCGACGGTGCGAGCCGACTATACAAGCTGACCGTTGCCTCCACTACCATCACTACGACCCCAACGGGACTTCCCATTGCGGTCGACGGCGTCGCATCGGTGTCGCCACAAACCTTTGTATGGGGTGGAGGAACGCAACACACCATTTCCGTCAATCCGTCCCAAGGCTCGGAACCGCACTACCAGTTCATCGGGTGGACGGACGGTGGTGCGGTTTCGCACACCATCACCGCATCCCCGGCGGAACGGGTTTTCAACGCAACCTTTGTCCGCCAGCACGTTTTTGCTTTTGGAGTTTCGGCGGGGAAGGGAACCGTCAAGGCCTCGGTTGCCTCCGAAACGCTTGTCAACGAAGGTACTCAGATCGCATTGACTGCCGTTCCCGAGCCGGGGTACCAGTTCGTCCGGTGGGTCGGAAGTACCAGCCTGAACAGCATCGGCAGGGGTACCTCGGCCAATCCTGCGGTCGTGGAGGTGCGCAACCTAGTTGCCGACTACGAAGCCGTTTTCACCACCTCGCCGGTTTCCACAATCGACTCGATTCCAAGCGGAGCACTGCTCCAGGTGGACGGTACAGCCTATCTGACCCCCGTCAGTTTTACTTGGACGCCGGGTAGCAGCCACGTGTTGGGTGTGTCCAGTCCCCAGCTTTCGGGAAACAACAGCACGCGCCTCCAATTCAGCAACTGGGACGATGGTTCCACATTGCAGCGAACGGTCCAGGCCGGAGATGTGTCGAAAACCTACACCGCCACTTTCATCCGGCAGTACCTGATTACAACCCAGGTCTCCGGCAACGGAACTGTCACGATCTCGCCCCCTTCCCCCGATGGCTTCTATGACGCCGGGGCGAACGTCCAAGCGACAGCGGTTCCCGCAAACGGCCAGACGTTTCGCTACTGGCTGGGCGATGCGGCAGGGGGCTCCACCAGTGTTTCGATCACGGCAGACGAAGACAAGCTCGTTACCGCCTACTTTGGCGC
>CAITMP010000499.1 GCA_903893525.1 uncultured Acidobacteriia bacterium
CGGACTGCTTGCAGCTGCTCCGCGTCTAATCTTGCGTTCTTGTTGAAGAACTGTCAGGAAGGCTGTTAACCACTGGCTGCCACCACAATTTCAGGCGACGCCGCTTGTTACCATTCCATACGCAGTGCTGTCGTTAACTACTCCGCCAGTGTACCACGCCATTCCAGAGAATGCAAATGTGCATCTTCTGGGTGTGAGCAGGAAAACTTTCGTTTCGCGTTGCTCGGTGACGACAGCGACCGGGTACTTCTGTAGGTTAACACTGGAGCCGCAGTTCCGCAACTAGTTCCTCGCATAATTCTTCGGATTCCTTGTTCACGGGGAGCAGGACGTCTAGAATCGGTGTTGATGCGCTATGTCTATCTTCACGGGTTCGCGTCTGGGCCGACTTCTCGCAAGGCGAGGGCTTTTGTGGCCGCGCTGCAGTCGGCACAAATCGATTTGGCAGTTCCGGATTTGTCGGGAGGAGATTTTTCGCGCCTGACGATTACCGGCCAGCTGGCGCGTATTGTGGAGTTGTTGGGTGGCGAGCCCTGTCGCTTGATTGGCTCCTCAATGGGCGGTTATTTGGCATCGTTGTATGCTTCCGCACACTCCGAGGTGGATCGGTTAGTGCTTTTGGCCCCCGCGTTCGGATTGGTGGAGCGGTGGCCGGATCTGCTAGGAAGGGATGCGTTCTCCGAGTGGCACCAGAAAGGTTGGATGGACGTCCACCACCATGGCATCGGGAAAATGCTGCCCCTGCACTTCGGGCTGTTCGTTGACGCCGCGATGCATCCCCCCTACCCTGGGGTAGTTCAAGAGTCTCTGATCTTCCATGGTGTTCACGACGATGTGGTGCCCGTTGAGAATTCACGGGCGTTTGCGGCTGCAAATTCGGCAACAAGGCTCGTGGAGTTGGATTCGGACCACGAACTCCTTGGCCCGCTTGATGTGATCGTGCGGGATTCCCTGGATTTTCTGTGCGGACCCTAAAGGTTTTGCGACGCTCGACCGATAGACCACTAGATGGTTCCAGCACTCGGCATCGCGATTGTTTTTGGGTCGGTCGCGATTGGCTATTGCATCCAAGGTGGCAATCCCGTGGGACTCCTGCGCATCCATGAGCTGTTGATGATCTGCGGCTCGTCTTTCGGGGCGTCCTTGGTCTGGAATCGGATGGAACATTTGGCTTGGAGCGGATTCTCATTCCGGAGGGCGTTTACCTCGACCTCGATGACCGACGAGGCATATCTGGGCACCTTGGTGACTTTGTGCGCTGTTTTTGACTTCGCCCGCCGAACAGGACCCTCCAGGCTTGAAGCTGATTTGGATGCTCCCGATGGCGGTCTCTTGCTGGGTCGCTG
The DNA here is from genome assembly GCA_903893525.1 of uncultured Acidobacteriia bacterium. GTDB lineage: Bacteria > Acidobacteriota > Terriglobia > Bryobacterales > Bryobacteraceae > BOG-234. The sequence continues at coordinate 1,347 of CAITMP010000499.1, forward strand.
TCGGCGCAGCTTCCCGGTTCAAGGATCGGCCGAGTTTGTCTGTGACTCGTTGAGGTTGGCAACTCTGGGGAGATTGGCGCCGTTCGATGTCGTGGAGATGCTGGAAGGTGACCTCGAATTGGGGAGGATGGAGCGGGAACGGCCTGTTGAGCTCGCCCGTACCGTGGCCGACTCGCTTCCGGGGTTCGGCATCGCGGCGGCGGTGCTGGGAGTTGTGATTACAATGGGGGCCATGGACCGGTCACCGGCGGAAACGGGTGCCAAGGTAGGCTCGGCGATGATGGGCACATTCCTGGGTATCCTGCTCTCCTATGGCTTCGCGGGCCCCGTGGCGGAGCGCATGGCTGGTTCCGTTGATTCCGATAGCCGATTCTTTCAAGTGGTAGGGGCTGGCGTTGCCAGCTTTGTCAAGGGAATGCCAACCAGTATTGCGGTTGAATTTGCCCGGAGGGAGATTCCACCGAACCTCAGGCCGAGCTACCGCAGCGTGGAAGCAGCGTGGCGTGACGAGGTCGCCAGAGGTCGGAATCTTCGGCAGGCGGCCAACATCGCGTCGGAAAGGTCGGCAGTAGAAAACGTGAGAATTTTCCCGATTCGGAACACCTACTCTTTAAGATGAGGATTACTGTTGAAGAGCTTCCCAACGGCTTCGTTGGAGGATCGCCCGTGATTTTGCAGATCCGCGCCCGGATCCAGCAGATCGCGCAAGGCAAGACCCCCGTCCTGATCCTCGGTGAAACGGGAACAGGCAAGGAAGTCGCTGCACGGTCCGTGTATAACGCCAATCCAAGGGGACAATTCGTTCCGATCGACTGTGGATCACTGGTGGGACCCCTGATGGAGAGCGAGCTGTTTGGGCATGCGCGACATTCATTCACCGGTGCGGGCGAAGCAAAGCGCGGTCTGATGGAACTCGCGCACGGCGGTGTGGCATTCTTTGATGAAATCGGCGATCTCCCCTTGGACCTGCAAGTTAAACTGCTGAGAGTGCTCCAAGAACATGAGTTCCGAGCCGTTGGGTCACTCCAGCGCACCCGGATCGATGTGCGAGTCGTTGCCGCAACCCATCGAAACCTCGAAAAGGAGGTGGCTTCGGGTCGCTTCAGAGAAGATCTGTACCACCGGCTGAACGTCACGCGGATCACGCTCCCACCGCTGCGCGAACGGAAAGAGGACATTCCCGTTCTGGTGGAGAGATTCCTGGCCAGTTCGGGCCGTCGTTTCATCCTGGCCCATGAGGTGATGGAGGCGCTTCTGGCTTACGACTGGCCCGGCAACATCCGCGAGTTGAAGAACTGCATTGATCGCATGATGGATTGTGCCGAAGGATCCGTACTGTCTTTCGCGCAACTGCCCACGACCATCGTGTCCAACGTCAGGGCCGGGCAAATGGCAAAGGCTGCGGCGGTTGGAGCTGGTGCCAACTTGGACCTGAACCCGTTTCCGCCGGGACTGGCCGAGCGGACCGGCAAGATAGTTACCCTGTCGGAGTTGGAGAAACGGGCTATCAGCGAGGCATTGGTGGAGACGCGCGGGGACAGGACGATCGCGGCGCAACTGTTGGGGATCGGCCGGACTACGCTCTACCGGAAACTGAAAGAGTACGAGCTGTCGCCCAAAGGATAGCCAACCTGTTAGTCTCGAAAGTTGCGGATCGGACTCGACGCCACATACAGCATCGACAAAACACCCACTGGGGTCGCGGTTTACTCGCAGGAGATGCTGAGGGGGCTCGCGGCAGGAAACTTCGCTGATGGCTGGGACTGGTTCTACAGGTCCAAGAGCTATTGGAAAGCATCTGCGACGGTACACCCGCCGACGGTCCGAGCCCGGTTGCTAACCGAGTGGCTCGGCCCCAGGTCTGTCGATCTGTTCCACGGCCTTAATCAAAGGCTTCCACGGCGACGCTTTCGGAGGCAGATCGCAACGTTCCACGATCTATTCGTCCTCTCAGCCGAGTACAGCACATCGGATTTTCGTGCCCGATTCACAAAACAAGCCCGCGAGGCAGCTGCGGCATCGGATATGATCATCGCTGTTTCCGCCTTCACTGGGCTTCAAATCGAGGCGTATCTTGGCGTGCCGTCCTCGCGGATCCGGGTCGTCCACCACGGTGTAACACCGAGACAGATTCCAGTACGCCGAAGGGAAAAAGTCATCCTGTGCGTCGGGGCGATTCAAAAACGCAAGAATCAGGCAAACTTGGTGGAGGCCTTTCGCGCTGTGCCCAAGGATTGGCACTTGGTGCTGGCCGGATCGGCTGGCTTCGGTTCCGGACAGGTCATGGACTGCATCGCGGAGAGCCCGTGCCGAGACAGAATCCTTGTTACAGGTTATCTTTCCGCCGAGGAACTCACCCTTTGGTACGCCAAGGCATCGATTTTCGCGTTCCCTTCGTTCGATGAGGGTTTTGGCATTCCCGTTCTGGAAGCAATGGCAGCGGGAATCCCGGTGGTCACATCAAGTCGGTCAGCGTTGCCGGAAGTTGCAGGTGATGCTGCGCTGCTTGTCGATCCCGGTCGGCCCGATGAACTCGGCGCTGCACTAGCCGCGCTAGCCAGCAACGAACCAGCGCGACTTGCACTGGCGGAATTGGGCCGCCAGAGGGCAAGCCAATTCACTTGGGACAAGGCTGTCCGGTCCACCGCCGAGATCTACCGTGAGGTGCTTGGGTAGTCGGCTCACGGCAACGCCGTCAGGAACGGTCGAACCCGGAGGTGTCATCGGAGTCCTGATCCGCACCGACCGGCACATCGGAGTCCACCACAATCCGCAACGCCTTCAGAAACCGCTTGTCCTGGGTAGTGAAGCGCACCTTTCCAGAAGACGCCCCGGACTCGGACGACGACAGGGCCGGGTCCGGCAGGTCACTGTAATCCCGTTCGCTCTGATCCGTCTCGGATCGATTGAAACCGATCGTCGCCTCCAAAACCAGAAACACATCGTATCCGGCACGCTTGATTTCCCCGATGGCTTCGGCGATTCGGTCGGAATCGGACAACGACTCATTGATCGCGTTACCCAGATCCTGCATTAGGCCCTTCAAACTCTCTTCCATCGCGACGACCCTTTCTGTCCCCCCTGACAACCCATCACCTCATTCGCGAGAATGTGAAGCGACAAATCTCCACCTTGGTTCGCACGGGCCGGGATGCCCCCAGCCTTGATGATTGTCGCGCAACCGGAAAATTCGAGGGATGACTTGATTGTACAGTCGGCCGTGGCCGCACACAATCGAGAAACAGATCAGTGTGGTCAAGCGTGAAACCCACGTGCGGGACTTGGCTGGCTCCAGCCTTTGTGGGAAGACGGGCCAACCACCTCCGCACGAAGCGGGGAATGCTGGAATCATGGGCGCTATGTACTGCTAACCGGTTTGTTGCGAACGGGAAGTCTACTACTGGCTGGCGGGTTCTTCGTGCTGGACCGGGCAAACGGCAAGAATCTGGCCTCCAAGCCCTTCACCGGCACCGGAAACTGGGCCAAGGGCTCGGACGCCAAGGGGCAGCCGATTCCCGATCCGGACAAGGAACCCAAGGTGGACGGCTCCAGCATCGACATGCCGGCGATGGGCGCGACCAACTGGCAGGCACCCAGCTATTCGCCGCAATCGGAATCACCGTTGAGCAACGGGCCTTCCAGCTACATGCTGGAAGGCAGGCAGTAGATGATCGTGGGTGCGGGGGACTGCCTGTGCGCGTTCACGCTGGCGTGGAAGAAGTAATCGGGATCGAAGATCACGGGCAAACTGGCAAGGCTACCCCGTGGCAGACCCGATTCCAAGTAAACTAGGATTGTGTTCTCCGTCCGCAATCGACGAGTCCTTGCCGTAGCCGGTCTCGCGCTCGCCGCCCTGTCAGCCGGCGGATATTGGTATTTCGCCCGCAGCAACGCCCAGGCGCGCCGCCCGGTGTACCGCGC
>CAITMP010000500.1 GCA_903893525.1 uncultured Acidobacteriia bacterium
AGGATGGCGAACTGCGCATGCATGGCAACGACGAACGGATTTCTGTGGAAAATTTGAAATTTGGGGCTGACATGCTGGAGAAGATCGTGCTCCGGGTCGCCACCCCCTAGAAACTATTTCGCGAGTATCAAGTTTGGTTCCGCGGCACAGTCAAACCCGGCAAATTCGCCTTGTGCGAACTTCACGAATGCCGCGGCGGCAATCATGACCGCGTTGTCGGTGGAAAGCCCGAACGACGGAAAATGCACAGGCATGCCAATGGTCCGCTGGGTGACCGCTGCGCGCAGGCCCGAATTGCAGGCAACGCCGCCCGAAATGACCAGCGACTTGGCGTTTTCCATCAGGCTGGTTGCGCCCAGCGCATGGCGGAGCAGCTGTTCCACCACCGAATGCTGGAAACTGGCGACCAAATCCAGGACATCCTGGGACGTGACGGCCAGCCATTCCCCGTCGGTGGGTCTCGGATTCACGCGCAGCAGCGCCTTCCGCGCTTCAATGCCCTCCTGCATCGGGTGCGATTCCACCCAGCGGAGCACGGCCGTCTTCAAGCCGCTGAAGCTGAAGTCGAGGGTATTCCCCTTCATCCTCGCACTGGTGAACGGAACTGCGTCTGGATCGCCGAACGGTGCCAAGCGGTCGATCACGGGGCCGCCGGGATAGCCAAATCCGAGCAGTTTGCCCACTTTGTCGAACGCCTCGCCGGCTGCGTCGTCGCGCGTCCTGCCCAAGAGCTTGTAGGCGCTCCCGGAGGCCTCGAACATGTGGGTGTGGCCGCCACTAACGATCATGGCTAGGGCCGGGAACTCCACCGGAGTGCCGCGCTGTTTGGCTTCGAGGATCACGGCGTGGATGTGGCCCTCGATGTGGTTCACGGCAATGAGTGGCAGACCGGTGGCAAAGCAGATCGATTTCGCGTAGGTGAGGCCGACCAGAAGTGATCCCGCCAGGCCGGGGCCGGAAGTTGCTGCGACGGCGTCGAGATCCGGCCATGCAAGCCCGGCCTCTGCCATGGCCTCCCGGACGACGGGAACGATCGACCGCAGGTGCTCGCGTGAGGCAAGCTCCGGCACGACGCCTCCGTATTTGGCATGGACGTCCAACTGGCTGGCGACCACGGACGACAGGATCCGCTCGCCATCCTCCACGATGGAGGCTGCGGTTTCATCGCAGGAACTTTCTATGCCGAGAATTCGCGCCATTCGTCGCCTATGCCGGTAGCCGTCCATCGGTCGCCGCACGGGAATCACGCCAACGGATGAAGCCGTAGAGGAGTGCGAAAAGGAGGGCGGCACCGGCCATGAAATGCCACACGTGCGTCTTCAGGAAAGTTGCCGATTCAGAGCCCAACTGGATGCCCAGCCAGACTTCGCCGCAATAACGCAGAATCCGAGCCACCAGAACCACTGCACCGAATTCCACCAAGGGGGTTCCCAAAACGCCCGCCGACACGACAAACAGCTTCAGGGGCATCGGGATGGGAATCAGGGCTGGAATGAAGACGGTGACAAGCCCGTAGCGCCGGAACCAGCCACGGAAACGCTCTGTGCGGGAACCCGCGGCGGGTACCGACGAAAACTTTTCGCCGCCCTTGCGCGCCGTCCAGAACAAAATCAGGTTTCCGGCGGTGGAGCCGACCACGGCCATAGCCGCGCAAAGCCAGCCGGTGGCCGGGCTTTTGACAGCCAGTAGGATCAACAAGGCGTCGAACACGCCGGCGACCGGAACCCCCGAAGAATCCAAAATCGAAAGAAGCAAGATGCCCAAGGGACCCCATGCCACCAGCACGTCTGTCAAATGTCGCAACAATCCCCAAGTCTAGCGCGTCATGATAGAAGACATGCGGATTGTGGTGCTGTATCTGGCGACATGCTGTTTGACCGGGACGGCGCTCAACGCCCAGCAAGCCGCGTTCACACCGCAAGCGCTTACCATCTACGAGGGGCACTTGGAATCCGGCAAGGCTGCGGTGCGCCAAAGCAGATACCAGGAGGCAACACGGCAGCTGCAACTGGCGATTGACGATGCGCAAGCGCTGGTTCCGCCGGATCCTGAATTGCTCGCGAAGGCTCTCGACGTGCTGTGCGATCTGGATCTGCTGATCGGCCGCTATGAGGATGCCTACCCGCTCGCCGAACGCGCAGTAGCGGCACTGGATACGCCGGGAAATCCCGGGCTGGCACCGCACTTGGTGCGCTTGGCCGCCGCCTACCGCGCTGCCGGACGGTCCGCCGATTCAGAAGCTCCCATGAAGCGCGCGTTGGCGCTCGATATCGAAAAAGAGGGACCGAATGGGGAGCGGGTCAGTTCCGACTACGATGTTCTTGGCTCGATCTACTCGGAATTGAAGCGCCTTGGCGATGCCCGCGATGCCTACTTGGCCTCCCTTGCCAGCCGCACCCAAAGGCTGGGACCCGATCACATCGAACTGGCAACGGTCTACCTGAACTTGGCATCGGTGGATGATCGGGACAAGCAGCCCAAAGCGGCTCGTGCGGACTATGAGAAGGCGCTCGCGATTTCGGAGAAGAAGCTGGGTGAGGAGAGCTATTCGCTGACGGGAATTCTGGACCGACTGGGCCTGATGCTGCGGCGGGACAAGCGGTATGGCGAAGCGGAACCAGTGCTGCAGCGGTCCCTTTCAATACGTGAGAAGTCCCTGGGTGCCAAGCACAGTGATGTTGCACAGGCGCTGGACAACCTGGCTCTGACGTACTTCTATGGCAACAAGTTGGCGGAGTCCGAGCCGCTGTTCGTCCGGTCGTTGAGAATCTGGGAAGGGACCCAGGGCCCCGACAGTCCGCTCGTGGCGCTGGCCCTGGACAACCTGGGCGCACTCTACAGCGCACAGCAGCGGTATGCCGAAGCCGAGCCACTGTTCCGCCGCGCGCTGTCCATCCGGGAGCGGCAGGATTTGGAAAGCCTGTCCAACCTCGCCCTGCTTTACGAGGCGACCAAGGACATCAAGACGGCTGATCTGTTCTACCAGCGGGCCCTGTTGATCGGGGAAAGGCCCATGGGAGGCGAAAAAATGGACGTGGGATCCACTTTGCAGGCCTATGCAACTTTCTTGCGGGCGAACGGGCGAAATGTGGAAGCCGCAAAGGTGGAGTCGCGTTTGAAGGAACTGCGGGCTGCGGCCAAGTAGGCCGTCAAAACGTGATCTTGCTCTCCGACCCGAACTTGCGGTAGTTTTTGAACTTCAGCTCGTTCTTGCTGCACTGGCTGGTGCCAGTCATGCAGGCCATGTTGACGCTCTCGGTCGGGAGAAGGTATTTCTGGCCTTCGATATACACGTAGCCGTACTCCAGCGCGGTCTCGGTCTTGTCGTAGGCGAAATCCCTCGGCATGCCGACGGCGCGCTGCTCTATTCGCAATACCCTGCCGGTTACCTTGTCGATCCAAATCGCTCCGCGATAGGCCGGGGAATACTTGCGTCCGCTCGGGGCAACCAGAACCCAGTGCGACCGGCTCTGTTCCACCGCAAGCTTGTACACGTAGGCCGCGCGACCCGCAATGCGGTCGTCCCCGTCCGGAGTGAAAACAGCGGCCGTTAGGGGCGACAGGATGTCTTCGAGGGTGATCTGGAATTCACCGGTGGACCAGGAACCGGAATCTTCGGGGCGCGTGGTGGAGCGTCCGTTGACGCGAATGTTCTTGTATTCCTCCTTGCCTTCCACGGAACTCACTTCCGCAGTGACGACGTCCACGGTGCGCCAGTTGTCCACCTGCCGCGAACCGCTGAGCCTGGTCGTGATTTGATCGACAGTGAAGTTGGGCAAGTCTCGGGTGAATGACGAAGCGGCTTCACGGGCGGCGGAAATTACGGGGTCGCCGTCCAGATCGCGGACGGGGCCGGAGGGTAGGCGTCCAGCGGGATCGTCCTTCGTGACGCGCTCCTCGGGATCGGCTCCTGACCGGTCGGCCTTGGGTTGAGCGGACTTGTTTTCCGAAGTGCGGAGCACCGGGGCGTCGTCATCGTCGGACTCCGTCACCGCTGTCCCACCTGTATCCGAAGAGGTGTGGGCCCGTCCAAAGTCGCCCGATTCCGGTATCGTGATCCGCGCTGACTCCAGAGGGACGCCAGCTGCCTCGCGGTCTGCCGCCGTGCCGGATTTCAGAAGGATGACGTGCAGGGCTGTCTCAGGATCGTCAGGGGTGACGTCGATCGTCAGCCGGTCGCCGGGCCGGAGGAGGGAGTCGCGCATCGGCTTCCCATCCTTGCCCCTGAATTCGGTCTTGGCGATCAGCCGGAACCGGAGGACTTTGCCAGAACCGCGCTCGGCCCCAACTTGGACCAAGAGATCCTTTTCACCCAACTTCCTCAAGGTGCCGTCGAGTGACTGCACGGTAACCTTGGCTTGCGGTGCTTTCGGCTTACGGCCAGGAAGGTGGATGTTGGGCATAGGCAAACCCATTCCGGTACCCGGATACTGTCCGGGAGGGTATTGTCCGGCCGGATACTGGCCGCCTTGGGGATATTGTCCGCCCTGCGGATACTGCCCCGGATATTGGGCCGAGGCAATGGAAGCGGCAACGAGCAAGATGGCAAAGCGGGTCAACATATCGAATCTCCATCCTACAGCGAATTGGGCGAAAAGTGTTTCGGGCGTTGCGGAGTCCTACCAGACAGCCTTCGGGTAGTGGAGCCGAATCTCGCGGTCGCGGGTCACCAGCGGCGAATTGCGGATCTTCGCCTGGGCGACAATGATCCGGTCGAATGGATCGCGGGTCCAAGTGATCCCCAGCGCCTCATGCGCCACATCGGAAAACGGGAGACTGCAGAGGGAGACGCCCAGGGTTGCATTCAATGCTGTAAAAATTTGGGTGGAATCGTAGCGAATCTTGCGGGCAGCGTGCAGGTGGTCGAGTTCGAGCAGGACCATGGGGGAAATGAGCAGATCCCCGCCCTCAATGCGGCGCTTGCCTTCGTCGCCCAGTAGTTCCAAGGCTCCGGCGTGGAGGAACACGGCAGTATGGGTGTCGAGATAGATTTCGCTCACAGGGTTTGGGCCACCCATTTGTGTTCGAGTTCCCCAAGTAAGCTGCGGTCGGATTCCACGATAAGGTCCGGGTTGACCATCAGGGTGTCCCTGCGCACCAGCTTCGAGAGTCGGGCACCGGACTTGGGCTTGAGGAGAATGGTTTCGCCCTTGTACGTCACGTCAATGGTTTCGCCCTGGAGCGCGCGGTCCAAGGTCTGGAAAAGGTCCTTGCGGAGCTGTGTTGCCGATACGGCCATAACCACAGCGTACCGCGCGCCGCGTACGGGTCGAAAACAAGACTGTACGCTATTTCTTCGGCGGCGCGGGACGGCTGGCCGGGGGAATGATCCCATTCATGCGGACGTACTCCACCATTTGGCCGTAGTGATCGAACGAGTGGGAAATCAGAATCGTGGCGGAATCGAGCCGCGAGCGCTTGCCCTTGGGATTGAACGGATCCGCCGTCTCCTCCAGCAAATTCGTCGCGGTTAGCGCATTTACCGCCTTGTGGGCATACGCAAATGCGTCATGGACGTACTTTACAATCTGCTCCTTGGACTTCAGGTCTGCCGGGCCGTTTTCATCCGGGCCGCCCGCGGACGGGTTCTTCTCGCCCAGCATTGCCGCGGAAATCTCATACATGACGAAGGCGATGTGCTTCGCCTGCAGTCCAAAGGTTCGGACACCCTTGAACTCCCCTTGGGTGGGCGCATAGTTGAATTTCTCGGCGGGCATGGCCTCCACCAAGGGTGCAACTTCGTGCTCCATGCTGCTGAGGGAAGCTTCAAATACCTTGGCGGGATCGGCGGCGGCAAAGACAGGGCTCGCGAGAAGGACGGAGAGCGCAATGGATGGTAAAAGTTTCATACTTCTCATTAGGATACAGGGCCGGATTGCTGATAAAATTTGGGTCGAATGACAAGACGAGACGTGATGGCAACGGCGGGTGTGGCCGCGCTGGCAGCGCAGACGGCCGTGAAAGCCGCAGCGGCACCTGTGAAGCTGGGGATCGACCTGTTCAGTATCCGGTCGCAGGGTTGGACACCGTTTCAATACCTCGACTATGCGGCGGCGCAGAAGGCGAAGGTCGTGCACTTCTCCGAGATCCGTTTCATCGGCACTCTGGAGCCGGACAACCTGAAGAAGGTCCGGGCCTACGCCGAGGGCAAGGGAATCGACGTCGAGATTGGGATGAAATCGATCTGTCCGACATCCAAGATGTTCGATGCCAAGGCTGGAACCGCCGAGGAGCAATTGGGCCGGATGATCGAATCTGCCGGCTTGGTGGGTTCCAAGATCGTCCGTTGCGTGCTGGGGAGCGCGGAGGACCGGGTGGGCGGGCTGGACAGGCATATCGAATCCATGGTCAAGGTTCTGCGGAACATCCGATCCCGCGCGATGGACGCAAATATCAAGATCGCCGTCGAAAACCATGCCGGCGACATGCAGGGCTGGGAGTTGAGGAATCTGATCGAGGCGGCGGGGAAGGATTTCGTCGGGGCATGTCTAGATTCGGGCAACCCTTGCTGGACTCTGGAGGACCCGCATTCGACGTTGGAAGCGGTGCATCCGTACGTCCTGACCAGCCACGTGCGCGATTCCGCCGTTTGGAGGACCGCCGAGGGTGCTGCCGTCTGCTGGGTGCGACTGGGCGATGGCAACGTGGGAATTGACGATTATTGCCGCAAGTACGCTGAACTGTGTCCGGGACGCGCGCTCTCGATGGAGACGATCGTGATGGGGCCGCGGATGTACCCCTACCGCAATTCCAAGTTCTGGGACAACTACAAGGATGTTCCGGCGTGGAATTTCCAGCGGTTTGCGGATCTGGTGGAAAAGGGCAAGCCCTTCGACATGCCGAAGGTGGACCGTTCCCAAGCTGCGCAGCGCGAAAGGGAGGATCTGGAAGCCAGCCTGAACCACGCGAAGTCGCTGCTGGGGTTGTAGGCCTTCTACAGATTCAGCATTTCGCGCAGTCGGCGGCTCTGGGTGCGGCTCACTGGAATCTCGCTGTTGCGCTTGTCGTCCATCTTCAACTGCCAAGTGGACTTGAACCAGGGGGTGATCTCCCGCACGCGGTTCAAGTTCACCACGTAGGAGCGGTGGGCACGCCAGAAAACATCGGGATCGAGTGTCGCTTGCAATTCCTCAAGAGTTCGGTAGGTGGATTGCCCTTCCGTTTGCGAAGTCACCAGGGTGATGACGCCGTCGTCGATGGTGGCGTAGACGAGTTCCTTTTGATCTACGACCAAATTCCGGGGACCGGTGCGGACCACGAGCCGGGTAAAGTTCGGCATCCGGCCCTTTTCGCTCTCAGGCTCCTCATCGACTGGTTCGACGGGGGATTCGAGTGGTTGGGCGGCCACCATGCGGCGGGCTCGGTCCACGGTCTCGGCCAAACGCTCCTTGTCGACAGGCTTGAG
>CAITMP010000501.1 GCA_903893525.1 uncultured Acidobacteriia bacterium
ATATGTCGGCCGCGGCGGATTCAAGCTGGAAGGCGCGTTGGAGGGATTCGGAATCGACGTCAGGGGTTTCGTTTGCGCGGATTTCGGGTCGTCCACGGGCGGTTTCACGGATTGCCTGCTGCAGTTGGGTGCGGCCCGGGTACATGCCATCGATGTCGGCACGAATCAACTGGATTGGCGGTTGCGGAGTGATTCGCGAGTGATTGTCCGGGAAGGGGTGAACGCCCGGCATCTGGAAGCGGACGACTTGGGCGAGTACGTCGATCTGGCCGTTTGCGACGTCAGTTTCATCTCCGCAACAATGATCGTGCCTGCAATGGCCGGTGTTTTGAAGTCCAATGGCAGGATGGTGGTCCTGGTGAAGCCCCAGTTCGAAGTGGGTCGGGACCATGTGGGCAAAGGCGGGATTGTGAGGGAGCCTGAGCTGCATGCGGAATGCTGCGCGAAGGTTCGGGAGTGCGTGGAAGCTTTGGGGTTTGAGACCGGAATGATGGAGAGCCCGATCACGGGAGCCGAGGGAAACAAGGAGTTCCTGCTGTATGCATTTCGAAAATAGCGAGCACGGTGGGGGCGTCCAGAACGGTGTCCGGACGGTGGGAATTTTCGCCAAACCAAATGCGCCGCTCGCGGTTCGTCTGGTCCCCGAACTGTTGCAGTGGCTTTCGGAAAGGGGTGTCGCCTACCGTCTGGATGTGGAGGCCGCCCGGTACGCGGGAGTTGAAGGCTTTGACCGGGACGATGTTCCCGAGGGATGCGACTTGGCGATCATTCTGGGTGGCGACGGCACGCTGCTCTCGGCGGCGCGAGCGGTGGGACGACGGGCGATTCCCCTATTGGCCGTGAACCTGGGTGGTCTGGGATTTCTGACGACGATCACGGTGGACGATTTCTTCGTGGAGCTGGACCGGGCGCTGCGCGGGGAGCGGCGAATCTCGCGGCGCAAGATGATCCGGGTGTCGCTGGTGCGCAATGGCAGGGTGCAGGCGGAATACCAAGCGCTGAACGACGTGGTGATCGCGAAATCGACGATCGCGAGGATCGTGGACTTGGAGGCGTGGATCAACGACGGGTTTGTGTCGAAATACAAGGCCGACGGCCTGATCATTTCAACGCCGACCGGGTCGACCGCATATTCGCTCGCTGCAGGGGGGCCGATCATCTATCCGACGGTGAACGCCTTCTGCCTGACTCCGATCTGTCCGCACACGTTGACCAATCGCCCGCTGATCATTCCGGCGGAGTTGGGAGTCCGGGTGGTGAACCGGGCGCTGCACGACGAATCGTACCTGACCGTGGACGGCCAAGTGGGGAGTCCGCTGGAGGCCGGGGATTCGGTGGAATGCGTGGTGGCGGATTTCGATGTGCTGCTGATACGACCGCCGCACAAGACGTTTTTCGAGGTCTTGCGGCAGAAGTTGAAGTGGGGCGAGCGGTAGGACCGGGCTATTGGAACAGTTCTTCGAGGGTCTTCACGTCGAAGATGCGGAGGCCGAGTTCCTCGATTTCGGACTGCGATTTTGCGGCTAGGCGCTTGTCGGCCCAAGCGGGGACGGGCCCGAACAATCTTGCGATTTGGCGTCGGAGCAGCTTGGTTTTGCCCATGGCCTCACCCCTCGCCTCGCCTAGAGCCTCGCGCTTGCGAATCTCCGGACCGATGACATTGTGCTCCATGATGTCTTCAAGAATTGGCACGTTCGTGATCTCCTGTTCGACAAGCTTTTCCAATCCCCTTAGGTTGGCAAGAATCATCAGTTCGGCAACCGCGGCACTCCTGTCACCGGACGGCAACCCTGCAATCCGCCGCACCAACTGACGCAGCGACGCCTCGGGATCTGACAGCCTTGCAAGAACCGCAAGTACATTATCGCCCACGTCCGCACTGGCCATCAACATCTCGCCGTCCAAGTCCCGCACGTCGAGGATGTCGAACTCGAAGGAGAACTTGCGGCCGGCCAGCAACGGGGGCATGTTGAGGCCCGCATGTCCAACATAGAGAACAACTTGTTTGGGGAACTCGCGGTATTGCCGGTATACGGCGAGCATGTACTCAGCCATCCGCAGCGCCATATCAGGGTCGTTGCGGCTCTGGAATTCAATGTGCAGAATGCTGGTGTCGGACAAACGGCAGACCAAGTCCATCTTGCGGGAATGTACTTCCGACACCTCGACATCCAACCACTGCACGACCGTGCCACTGGTCAATGATTTCAGGAATGTCCGGCATTTGCCCTTAAGAAGCGCTTTGAGAGCCGCATCATAGGGTTGAAACGATGGCCGCGACGACCTAATAGCGTCCGCCCGCCGCTGCCGCCATCACCTTGGGCTTGGCATGGGCAAGATTGCGCAGCCTTGGGGTCTCCTTGCCGCATTCACAATGGTCCGCCAAAAGTTCGGCAGTCCAACCAGTCCGGGTTCGAACCACAGGGATCGACATCGTCGCCAACTGGGTTACCAGGAGCTCGTCCTCGTACAAGTGGAATACCGCCTCACGGTCCACCACATGAAGGCCGTCGTGCACTTCGCACTCCCGTGCAACCACGGTTCCATCCCACGACTTCAACTGCTCGAAAACGGGCACTTCGAACGCGCACCAAAGCAGTTCGCGGTGGTGCTCGGCGAGCGGCGTGTCGTCGATACGGGTGGTCACGATGATGGCCGTTTCGAGTGTCTTCACGTCTGCCAAACCGCGCAGCTTCTGATCGGCAAGCCAGAGGGCCGCATCCAAGGGTGCCACCAGGATTCCGGGGCCAAATTTGGTCCACGCCGGAAAGTCGGAAGCGGAAAATTCCCGGATCTGCGGACCCTTCTTGCTGGACTCCACCTGAAATGCCCCTTCGAGCACGGCAACCCGGCCTTCAAACGGGATTGGCAGTTCCAACGGCTGGATCCGCACCGGGCCACTCCTCCTCGGCATCGGCTGTGGGGGGACGGAGCCTAATACGGACTCAGGATTGTCGCGCGGGAATTCTATGTCTAGACGGTCGAGCACCTTGCCTAGGCGGCCAAGGCGGTCGTCAGAAGAGCCGTGTCGGCGGCGGCTAGTCTGGAGCAACGGGAATGAGAACACCCTTAGATATAGATGTAGTGGCTCGACGGCGGAAAATTCTCAAATTTATCCCGCGAGCAGTCGCCTCAGATTTCCACCTAGAATATCGCTGGCGGCCTCATGGTCCACACCCACCTCGCGGAGGATTTCCAGCTGGTCGGTAAGAACCCCGGGGACCCAGCCGCGCGGAAACCAGGACGAATCCGAGCCGAAGAGCAGGCGCTTGGGGCCGAGGACGTCGAGAGCCTTGCGGAATACCAGCGTCAAGGAGAGACCTTCCGGGATCAGTTTGATCCACGCGTTGGAGCCGGAGGTGTCGAGGTAGACATTGGGGCACTGCGACGCCACCATGAGAGCTTCGCGGAAGAACCCGGCCCCGAAATGGGGAATTACAAAGTTGACGCGGGGGAAGCGGGTTGCAAGTCCGTGGAGGTCAACAGGGTTGGAGAACCGCATGTCGAAATTGCAGGGGAGCCCCAGCTTCTTGCGGAACCCGATGCTGAGAACTCCGCAGTGGACATAGACCAGGTTGCCGGGCTTGGAGCCGACCACTTGGACCAAGGCGCAGACCTTGTCGTGGTGCATGGGGTAATGGTGCATCGCCGGGAACAGGAAGATGCCGCTGACGGAATCCTCGTTGGCTGCGGCCTGGAACCGAATGTCCGGGCTTGGCAACAGGGGGTTAGCCATGTAGATGGAGCTGAAGCGGTCCGGATTGTTTTGGACGGGAGGGCCGACGGATTTCGTATCGTTCGGGATACTGGCGATCAGCAATGCCTTCTGGATATTGTGACGGTCCAGTTCGGAGACCCAGTGCATAGCCAGAGCTTCCGGGGATGTAGGTTCGTCCCAGCCGAGGATTTTGGGGAAGAACTGGTCGTTCTTCTGCTCGGCGATGGACTGGAAAAAGGCCGGGGAGAAGAAATGGACGTGTGCATCGGCAATTTCGATGCCGCCCCACGGCGTGTTGGCGAGAAGCTTCGACATCTACAGGGCCCCCAGCAGTTTTTCTGCCCGGATGAGCTGGTCGTTCAGGGTGTTGAGTACCTGTGCGGCTTGTTTGGTTTGCACGATTGCCTCCTCGGGGCGGTTGAGTTCGACGGCCTCCCGGATACCCGGCAGGGTCTTGACCGCGTAGCCAGTGTACATGCCAGGGGCGTAAATGCGGTGGCGGAACCAGGGACGGCCCGGGAGACCGGGGTCGAGGGTCAGGTTGCGCTCGCTCGAATAAAGGATTTGGTTGATCGCGGCGAGCTTGGCCGGAGTGGCGGTGGCGAGCTTCGGGAGCGCCGCGGCCCACGCGGTGTCGAGTGCACCGGCGGATTTCTTGACCTTGGCGACGGCATCGCGGACGGCGGTGAGGTCCGTCTTTGTCTTCTGGCCGGGTAGCTTCTCAATTTCATCGGCGTACTGCAAAACCGTGTTGGAGAAGCGTCCGAATTCGAACGGCAGCACGGGCGCACCGGCGAGCCGCATGACGGCAGTGGCTGTGACTTGGGCCAGCGCCGGACCGTGGGTGAAGTCCTTGTCGGAGAAATGGCTGTACCAGTAGAAGTCGTCGTAGTTGGAATGGTAAACGCCGCCGTCCTCACCCTCAAAGCCAATGTTTAGGGATGCGACTCCAAGATGTTGAAGAAAAGGGGTATAGTCGGATCCGGAGCCCAAGGGCGAGATATGGAATTCACCCGTAGGATTCGTTGCGGCCCCATTGCGGCGGGGGTTGTCGCGTGGTGCCAGGTAGGTTTCCAGAAGGGATTTGGCGCTGGTGGGATCCTTGACATCGCGCGCCACCTCCATCATGAACGCTTCCAAGGTATGGGATCCGCCGATGGAGATGCGCCCGCTGCCGGAGGAATCGGAATTGACGTAGGCGACCAGTTTCTTCGAAAGCTCATCGGCGTGCTTTTCCATGTATTCGGTGGAGCCGATGAGTCCGTATTCCTCGCCGTCCCAGAACGCCATCATGATGGTGCGCTTGGGCTTCCATCCTTTGCGGGTGAGTTCGGCAAGTGCGCGGGCGGTTTCCATCTGGGCGGTTGCGCCGGAGAGGGGGTCGCTGGCACCGTGCACCCAGGCGTCGTGGTGGTTGCCGAAGAGGATCCACTGGTCGGGGGATTCCGAACCCGGAATCTTCGCGATCACGTCATAGAGCGGGCGGGTGGAATTGTCCATCTGCACCTTGAGATGGACTTGGGTTTCGCCCTTGCCGAAGTGGTAGGTGAAGGGCAGCGACCCGCGCCAGGCTTCGGGCACGACCGCGCCACCGAGACTGGCGAGCAGGGGTTGCGCGTCGGAGGCGGAAATAGGGATCACCGGGATCTTCATCAGGGTTGTGGCCTCGGAAATCGGTAGGCGCTTTGACCCGGGTTCGGAGGCCCAACCGGGGGACAGCGGATCGCCGGGATAGAGCACCATGTCGAGCACGCTGCCGCGCTGGATGCCGTTGGACGGACGGTAGGGGCCTTTGGGATAGACATCGCCCTGGTAGAAGCCGTCCTCATGGGGATCGGAATAGATCAGGCAGCCGACGGCTCCGCGTTCCTGTGCCACTTTGGGCTTGATGCCGCGCCAACTGCCGCCGTAACGGGCGATTACGATCTTGCCTTTGACATCGATGCCCTTCTCCTTGAGCAGGTCGTAGTCGGCTGGAACGCCGTAGTTGACGTAGACGAGGGGTGCCTTGACGTCGCCGTCGCCGGAGAAGGCGTTGAAACTGGCGACCATGCCTGGGTCGGCGGAATTCTTGTCCTCTGGAACGACCGGTTCGTCGAGTTTGGCCTTGAATGCCGTGGGGGCCGTCATTTCGAGCGATCGGGAGCGCGGCTGGGGCAGCATCGATTCGTACTGTTCGATGTGGGCATCAAGACCGTATTCCTTGAGCTGGCCGAGGATGTATTCGGCAACGGCCTTGGACTGGGGCGTGCCGGCAAGGTGGGGCTGGTTGGAAAGGCGTTCCATCATGGCGCGAACGCGTGCGGGCTGGGGAATTGCGCGGGCTTGCTGCTCCCACTTGATTTCATTGGCCTGGGATTCGGCGTCGAAGCCGCGGATCGCGTCACCGGCGGCCGAGTGGAGGAGGAAGGCGGAGGGAACCGCAAGGGCAGCGGCGGCGAGGACAGTGCTAATGGCGCGAAGGGTCATCCTAACCCATTCTAAACACTGGATGGAGCCGGTTTCGGCTTGTCCATGAACCAGCGGACGCCGCGCCAGGTGTAGTCGAGCCCGCTGATGATGGCCAGAATCGCCAAGCCCCAGATCATGAAATCGCAGATACGGAGGAGGACCGCGTCTTTATAGCCGTAGGCCCCCATCAGGGCGATGGCGGTCATGATTTGCAGGAAGGTGGACGCCTTGCCCCAAACGCTGGGCGTCAGGTTGCGGTAGGTGGTGAACTTGAGGGCGATGGCCGACATGAGGACGATCCAGAGGTCTCGCCCGAAGATCAGCGCGACTGTCCAGACTGGAATGGCGTGACCGGCGGCGAGGCCGAGGTACATGC
>CAITMP010000502.1 GCA_903893525.1 uncultured Acidobacteriia bacterium
AGCAGCCCTTGCTGGTAGGCCTTGTGTTCCTGCCAGATCTCGGCCCGGCGGGCATAGGTCGCATCCGGATAGTCCCAACTGCCGCCGATGAAGTCCGTGGAGAAGGCACCTTGGTTGTTCACATCGGCCTTGCCGTTCGGAATCCGGTCCACCTTCAGCACTGAATTGAGGATGGGCGCTTTTCCCTCCTTGGCAACACGTGCGGCCAACAACCTCGCGAACAGCGCGTACCGGGCCGGGTCGTAGCCCGCCGGTTTGGCGAAGCGCACCCGGTTTTCCGGGACATCCGTAAAGCACATCCGGTAGTTGTAGGCTTGCACAGCCTTGTCGGCTGTACCCGGCTCGGGGAGTTTCCTGGTTGAAATCTCCGGCAACAGCCTTCCGTCCACAGCGGGGACATCCACTAGGAACTGGTGGAGCGGAGTCCGGTCGCGGACTCCCGCCAGGGTTTCCCCGTACTGCGCGGAGCCCTCCCGCCCAAAGGTGTAGCTGATTCCGGCCTGCGCCATCACGTCGCCCTCGTAGCTGGAATCGATGAACACCTTGGCAGTGAACACATCTCCGGATTCCGTGGTGATGCTGGTCACCGTCGTCCCGGTTTTCGCCAGCCCGCCGGTCTCTTTGATGCGAGAATGTTCAAACAACTGGACGCCCGATTCCGCCACCATATCGCGGAAAATCACCTCCGCCACATGCGGTTCGTGCATCCATCCAATCGGTTGACCATACCTGGGCAGGCCGTAGTGGCGGCCCACCCGCAGATAGAACTCAAGGGCGGTGCCTCCGATCACTTCCTTCTTGCCGAAGTCCGTCCATCCCAAGCCGCCTGAAACCATTCCACCCAAATGCTGGCCGGGCTCCAACAATGCGGTCTTCAGGCCCTCGCGCGCTGCGGAAACTGCGGCCACCACACCCCCCGCCGTGCCGCCATAGACGACAACGTCGAAATTGCGCGTGGCCCCTTGGGCGAGCAAGGCGGTGAGCAGCGAAAAAGATAGGAGTTTCATCAAAGCTCCGAGTCTACCAAAGCAGTTTCAATCCCAACTGCACGTTTCGGGGCCGATTCAGCTGGCCACTGATTGTCCCGAACGCAGCATTCCCCAGCTGGACATTGGGGCCTCCAAAGACGGGGTGGTTCATTGGATTGAACACCTCTGCCCGGAATTGCAGCCGAACACCTTCCATCAGGACAACAGACTTGTTCAGGGATGCGTTGAGGCTGATCAGGCCGGGGGCGCGGAACTTTCCGTTCACCCGCGGCACGTCGCCAAATTCGAAATATGTCGGCAACCGAAGCTGGGTCTTGTCCAAAAATCCGGGACCGCCGGATGCGCCGCCCAACCGGTCCTCCACCGAGCCCGACGTGAACAGATGCGGGTCCGGCGACGTGTAGCTGGGCCGGCTACCGCCATACGTGGCTTGTCCGGTAGCGGTGAACTGGAGCGGCAGGCCGCTCTGTACGCTGAACGTTTCGTTCGTCTGCCAGCCGCCGAGGAATGTTCGTTCCAAGCGATTCGCCAGTCCCGCCCCGCGCTTCTTGAAAAACGGCAGCTCGTAGGTACCATTCACTGCCAGCCGCAGGGGAACATCGGCCGTCGACACCGATTTCTCAATGCCGCGCGCCCAGGCGTTTTGGTAGTTGGCATTGCCCTCGCCCACGCTGTCCGCAGTCGTCAAATTATTGATGTTCCCGAGGCTTTTCGCCCAGGTGAAGGCCGTCCGAAGTGACACACCGGAATGCATTGATTTCGAGACGCTCGCCTGCATCGAGTTGTAGCTCGAATTCCCCCACGGCATGTACTGCATTTGCAGGCTGCTGTATTGGGGGAACAGGAGGCTCAAAGCTTGCACCGACGCAGTGGAATTCCGAAGGCTTCCAGTATCGATCAGACCGAAAAATGGATTCGGGACCAGTTTCTGCAGTGCCGTCACCCCCGCCGTGCTCCCGACGGCACCGTAGTTGACCGGGTTGATGTCATTGGCATTGAAATGGAGCGGAAGTTTGACGCCGTGCCCGCCCCCATACGAGAGCGATGCCACGAGGGATCCCGAAAACTGGTGCTGAAAACCGAAATTCCACTGCTCCACGTAGGAGTTGGAGGCATTGAAGATTCCGCCATTCGGATTGCTGCCAAAGCCGGTGGATGCGCCCAGCGAATTGCCGGTGGGACGAAGGATCGGATATGCGGACGGCCACGGATCGGCATAGGAGGCGATCGGATTGATGCCGTCGATGTTGGTGGTTACCGTGTTGGTTACCGAATAGCCCGTGCCCGAGCTCAGGATGTAGGCCCTTTGCGTGGTGGGGAAGAACGTCATGCCGAAACCGGTCCGCAGAACGGTTTTCGGCGACAGCGAATAGGCAAATCCCAACCTGGGACCGAAGTTCCGCGTGGTCGCCCACAGGTTGCGCGGGGCTCCGTTCTGTCCTGCGAACACGACGGCCCCGTTGACGGGCCGCCCCAATGCCGCCTGCACCTTCGCGGACAATGGACTCAGCGCGCTCGGATCGAACATCGACTGGCGGTCGTAGCGCTCCCGGAAACCTGTCTCCATCTCCAAGCGCAATCCGACGTTGACCGTGAGCTTGGGGGAAACCCGCCAGTCGTCCTGGATAAACAACGCGTTGTAGAGCTGGTAGCGCGCTACGGAATCCTTGTAGACCAAGGTTCCGCCCCCGATGGTGCCCAGAAGGAAGGTCGCCATGGAGTAATAAGGTTGCGATCCAGCCGGCATGGAGGCGTTTGGCGATGGCCCCTTGGTCCAGCCGCCATCGAAGGTGAACGTGCCGGCGCCGTTGTCCAGTGTCACCGTGTTGTCGATGAACATGCGCCCGTCCCACCCTGTTTTCACCGTGTGCTTGCCTGCGATCCACGTGAGGTTGGCGTTCAAAGCGTGGGTGTAGTGGTCCCAATCCCGTCGGGCATTGGCTCCGATGGTGCGGTAGCCCGAAACGGTCAGCACCGGCAACCCGGAGAACAGCTGCTCCGACAGGAAATTTTTGGAGAATCCCATCGATCCGGCGTCAAACAGATTCGCGTTGCCGAAGTTCTTGTTCCGCTGCTTGGCGAACGCGTAGCGCACGTCCAGCACCTTCGACGGGCTCAGGACTCGAACGTAGTCCATCACGTAGGTATTGGCCGTGACGTACTGCTTGTTGCCGGTGGGGCCTGAGGGGTCCAGCCAGTCCGGCACGATATTCGTGTTGTCGCTGATGCTGAAGCGCGCAAAGAACCGGCTGGCCTCGCTGAAATTGTGGTCAACCTTGACGTTCCCCTGGTTGTCATCCGTGGCCGTGGACGCGGTCCAGCTGTAGTTCTGGATCACCCCGGCAATATCGGGCGGGGCAAACAGCTTCAGGTAGTTCTGCGAGATGGGCGAAATCCGGTTGGCTGGGATTTTCTGGCCTGGAAAGGGATCGCGCACAGTGGCTCCGGTTGCTGAGGCGTGTGTCGTTGCCGGATCGTAGATGGCAAACGGGGATTCGGTGAAATCACCGGCCCGCAGAGCCGTGGGCGGCACAACGGTGCTGTTGAAGTTCGATGTTCTGGTGTGGGCACCCTCCCAGCCAACAAAGTAGAACGTCCGGTTTTTGCCATCGTAGAAGTGCGGGATCGTCAGGGGGCCTCCCGCCGTAAACCCGAACTGGTTGAAGCGGAGGGGTCCGCGGTAGTCGTTGCGGCCCGGAATCGGCGGCTTCGCGCTGCGATTGGTGAAGAAGTTGGCGGCATCCAACTGTTCGTTGCGGAAGAATTCATAGGCGCTGCCATGGAATTTGTTGGTGCCGGACTTGGTGAGCATGTTCAGGACGCCCCCGCTGGTCCGCCCGAATTCAGCGGTGGAGGAATTGGTGATTACCTTGACCTGGCTGACTGTGTCGGCCGATGGAACCAGCACCGCCTGCCCTTGGCAACAGACCGTCATCGGCACGCCGTCCAAGAGAATTTCGTTATTCCCGCTGACCCCGCCGTTGGACGTGAAATTCCCCGCCCCCACCATCTGGGCTGCGGCGCGGGTGGCCTGGAGACCGTCGCCGAACGTGTTCAGCGGCTGGAATCCGGGCGTAAATTCGGCCAGCGCCATCGGATTGCGCCCGTTCATGGGAAGGTCTTCGATCTCGCGGGTGGAAATCACCTGACCCAGCGACGATGTTTCGCTTTCGACCAGCGCCGGTTTGTCAAATACGGTTACGGACTCGCTGATCTCGCCGACCTTGAGGGTGACGTCGACGCGCTGGGTCTGGTCCACATCCAAGTCGAAGGCCTCGGTTGCGTATTTCTGGAAGCCCTGCTTCTCGGCAGTCAAACGGTACTTGCCCGGCTTCACCAGCGGAAAAACGAATTGGCCGGTGTCATTGCTGCGTGCCGGGAAGGTCACGTTCGTGGCGACATTTGCAAGCGCCACCGCCGCATCCGGGATGGCCGCCCCGTTCTGGTCTGAAACCTTGCCCGCGACTGTGGCGGTGATGTTCTGGGCTTGGGTGATCACGGCTGCGGCTTGCAGTCCGATCATGAGAACGAGGGTGCGACGGGTCATCCTGCAATGAATTGTCTAACATTCCGGGATGGAATGCCAGTGGATCAACTGTCTGGGGGTGCCGTGGTGGAGAAGGCATGGAAGTTCTGAAGGGAAATCGGCGTGGATTACAATCCAAAGTACCGTGTCGGACGAGAAGAAGGAT
>CAITMP010000503.1 GCA_903893525.1 uncultured Acidobacteriia bacterium
CAGGAACCAGGCATCAAGCTCTAGCTGTTGAGCGGGCCACAATGGCCCGGATTGGACGGCGTGTGCGAGCAATTCCTGCTACGGTTCTGGCGTACACCTTTGCCTGTGCCAATGGAGCGTGGGCCAGCCCAGCACTTGGCGGGCCGACGTACGGCAAAGATGTTGCTCCGATCCTGCTGCGGAATTGTGTTTCCTGCCACCACCAAGGGGAGGTGGCACCGTTTCCTTTGACCACCTACGCCGAAGTCCGCCCCAAGGCTCGGATCATCGCAGACGTAACCCGCAAACGTGCAATGCCCCCGTGGCAACCGGTTGCGGGTTTTGCGCATTTTGCGGGGGAGCGCAGGCTTTCCGCAGCCCAAATACGGACGTTGGAACTGTGGTCAGCCGCAGGTGCGCCGGAGGGTGACCCAAAAACTCTTCCAGCCGTTCCAACATTCCCCGATGAATGGCAGCTCGGCAAACCGGACCTTGTGGTGGAAGTCCCTGAGCCGATGGAGGTGCCGGCGGAGGGCCCGGATGTCTACCAGTGCTTCGTGGTGCCGATGGACGTTCCCAGGACAAGGTACGTGCGGGCCGTGGAGTTCCGACCGTCCAATCGACGGGTGCTGCACCATGCGCTGCTCTTTGCCGACGCCAGTAGGATCGCGAAAGACCCCAAGTACCCGTGTTTCGGCACAATCGGCCTGCTGCCGTCCCTGGGCTTGGGTGGATGGTCGCCCGGCAACGGCCCGATCCAAATGCTGGACGGGGCTGCGCCACCTCTTCAGGCTGGTTCCAGGCTGGTGGCCCAAATCCATTACCATCCAGACGGGAAGCCGGAGGTGGACAAATGGAAAGTGGGCTTCTATTTCACCGACGAGGCCCCGGTGCGCCGGGTGGTGGACGTGGGGTTGGCAACCCGGGCAATCGACATTCCGGCAGGCGACGCCCATTACGTGGTCAGGCAACACTTTACGATCCCAATCGCGGTGGATGCAGTGGGGGTGATCCCGCATGCCCACTTGGTGTGCCGGGAAATGCGCGCATGGGCCATTCTTCCCGGGGGGAGGAAGCAGTGGCTACTGAACATCGCGGACTGGAATTTCAACTGGCAGGATCAATACCGATACGCCACGCCGATCCGGTTGCCGGCCGATACGCGCATCGAAATGGAATTTGTCTACGATAATTCGGCGGCAAACCCGCGCAACCCGCACTCTCCGCCCCAGCGTGTGGTTTGGGGACCGGGGACGGATGACGAAATGGCGGGAATCCACGTGCAGTCGATCCCTGTGCGTATGGAGGAACTCCCCGAGCTGGGCAGGGCGTTGTGGGGGGCGGTAATGCGTTCGGTTGGAGGCCGGTTCTACACGCCTCCGCCAGAGTGATCAGTTCAGGCTGAGCGTCTTCTTCAGCCAGGCAACCAAGCCGATCTTCCATGCCTCCGGGTCCGACGTTTGCGCCCAACTGCCCATTCCATGGTGGCCGCCGGGTATGGTGATCAGCTCGCAGGATACGGTCGCCTTGCGGAGTGCATCGCACATGGAGGGTGACAGCTCGTAGGCGACCTGGTCGTCGGCTGTTCCATGGAGGATCAAAAACGGAGCCATGCCCTTGTGCACGGCGTTGATCGCCGAAGCTTGGTGCAGACGCTCCAGCCCGCCGGGCTCGTCCAAATTCTTCAGGCCGAAGAAAGCGATGCCGCCGCCGTTGGCCAGATGCTTGTTCGCGGATTCCATTCCGAAGCGCTCGGGGTGATCCCGCCGCAGCAGCGCGAGGCGGGCGTAGTCGGTTGGACCGTAAAAATCCACCGTTGCCGCGAGGCGGGTTTCCGGGGTCTCATGGGTGGCGGCATAGGTGATCAGGTAGGCTCCGGCTGATTCCCCCACCAAGGCGATCTTCGAAGGATCGACGTGGTATTCGGCTGCGTGCGCTTTGACCCAGCGAATGGCATTGTTGACATCGTCCACCGGCTCTGGAAAATGTGCACCGGGGGCGAGCCGGTAATCAACGGAGAACCAGGCGAAACCAGCCTTCGAAAGAACCGCGAGCACCGGACCGACATAACTGCGCTGGTTGCCCTGGTCAAAGCCACCACCATGGACCACGATTGCCCCAGGGAAGGGTCCGGCACCTTCGGGGGTATGGATGTCCAGAAGCAAGGGCTTGCCGTTGGGCCTGGAATATTCGACGTCCCGCTTGTCGAGACCTGGGCACGACGATACGGACAAGCACGCGAGGAACAGCGCAAGACAGGAAGAAGCTGGGCGGACCATGCCGGGATTGTATCGCACTCCGGCACCTTCCGGACGGGTGTACCTTGAAACAAGGTGCATCGAAAATGTTTTCCGCTCCATTGATCTTGGCGGTCGTCCTCGGTGGCATCGCGTTCGCGGTGTTGCTGGTGATGAACCTGCTGGTGCTGGCCCGGATGCGCGGCCGGGAAGCCGCACAGGACGGTGCCGAATCGCGCCTCCGGGACGAACTGGCTCGGACGCAGCGCCACCAAACGGACGAGGGTCGGGCCCTGCGCGAGGAAATTGCCGCCGCGATCCAACGTTCCGGCGAACGCACGGACCAGCGCCTGGCGGAAATGCGGGCATCCCAGAGGGCGGAACTGGAGCAGATCCGCACCGTTATGGACCGGCGGCTACAAGCCATCCAGACCGACAATGCCGAAAAACTGGAGCAGATGCGGCAGACGGTGGATGAAAAGCTGCAGACGACTTTGGAAACTCGGCTGGGCGAATCCTTCCGCCTGGTGAGTGAACGGTTGGAGCAGGTGCACAAAGGGTTGGGCGAGATGCAAAACCTCGCGTCGGGCGTTGGGGACCTGAAGCGGGTGCTCACCAATGTGACGACGCGAGGGGCTTGGGGCGAAGTCCAACTGGAAACCCTGCTCACGCAACTACTATCCCCGGACCAGTTCGCCCGCAATTTTTCGCCGACAGGCACGGGTGAACGCGTCGAATTCGCGATCCGCATGCCGGGCATGGGTTCGGGCCCGACGTGGCTCCCGGTCGACGCGAAGTTTCCGGCAGAGGCGTACCAACGTTTGGTGCTGGCTGCGGAACGGGGCGACCCGGTGGCCGTGGAGGCCTGCTGCAAGGAACTGGAAGCAGTAGTGCGGGCGTGTGCGAGAACGTTCAGCGGCAAGTACCTTGCCCCGCCCTTGACCACCGACTTCGGAATTCTGTTCCTCGCGACGGAGGGCTTGTATGCCGAGGCGCTCCGGCGTCCGGGCTTGGCAGAATCGCTCCAGCGGGACTACCGCGTGGTCCTCGCGGGCCCGACAACGTTCGCTGCGCTGCTGAACAGCCTCCAGATGGGGTTCCGGACATTGGCGATCCAGCAGCGCTCCAGCGAGGTCTGGAAGGTTCTGGGCGAGGTCAAGGTGCAGTTCGGCAAGTACTCGCAGGTCCTCGAAGTGATTCGGAAGCGGCTCGACCAAGCGACGCAGACGGTGGACGAGGCAGCGACCCGGACGAGGGTCATCGAACGTCGGCTGAAGGATGTGGAGACCGACGATCTGGATCACGGCAAAGTGATCCCCATCGCGAGCGCCAGTTAGGACCACGTGTACTCTGGAAGGAATGCGCTGGCGGTCTCCCGTACTCATGGTGTTGATCATCGTGGGTTTCTATTGGAAGCTCACACTTTCGCGCCAGTTCACCTTTCTTGAAAGTCTGGACCAAGCCGACCAAGTGCTGCCGTGGCTCGACTTGGTGACGTCATCGCTCCGCCACGGCCAGATCCCCCTGTGGACGCCCTATGAACTGTTCGGGCAGCCTCTTCTGGCCCAGATACAGCCCGGTGTCACCAGCCCCTTCGTATGGCTGCTGGCGTTGACCCCGATGCGCGACGGACACCTGCAAATCCATTTTGTTCACTTGTGGTTCGTGCTGATCCATATCCTTGGTGCGCTGATGGCGTACTCGTTTTTGCGGGACCAGGGACTCCGCGAGGCTGCGGCGCTGCTTGGCGGGTTGCTGTACGCAACGATGGGGTACTACGGAAACACGGACTGGCCGAATCTGGTGGCGACCGCGATTTGGGCACCGGCGATTTTCCTGTTCCTGTTCCGTGCGGCCCGCGGACAGGCGCCGGTGGCTAGTAGCGCCATGACCGGCCTGTTCGCGGGTTTGGCATGGATTAGCGGCTATCATCCGCCAGCCATTTACTACACTATTGGGACCTCGGCTGTAATCGCGTGGGTGCTTGCAACCAAGCGCCCCGGATGGAGGGATGGAGCGCGGCTGGCGGCACCGTTTGTGGTGGTGCTCGGCTTGGTATCTGCGCTGATAACGATTCCAGCAGTGGAATACGGCAAGCGGGCCCTGCGCTACACGGCCAGTGGAGCCATGCGGTGGAACGACCGGGTTGGCTACCCGGAGCATGCCAGCAACGGCTTTGGTGCCAATGACTTGATCCATTTCGTGATCCAGGGTGCCGATAAGCAGGTGGAGCCATTTACGGGAGTGATCGCGCTGAGCCTGGCAGTCATGGGCATTCTCGCCGGGTTCCAGCGGGCGGAAGTCCGCATCCTGGCTTGCATGGCGTCGGCTTCCCTGCTCCTCTCGATGCCGTCCAGCACATTCGTCTACGGCGTTTTCTATTCGATACTGCCATTGGTGGAGAAGGCCCGCGCCCCATCGATGTTGATGTGCGTGTTCCATTTCGCGGTTGCGATGCTGGCTGGATTTGGGTTGGACGGACTCCTTTCGGCGGAACTTGACGGTCAAAAAATACGAGCCGTTGCCAAAGGGGCGGCGGCCTTTGGATGCTTGGTCTGGACAGTTCTATTGGCTGCGGAATTCCTGCGACCGGTCCTGTCGAGCTTGAGCATCGTCACGGACAAGAGGCCGGCGATGTTCGCACTCTTGGCGATTCTTTTCGCAGCGGTGTGCTTGACAGCGGTACGGCAGACCATTGGACCCTCGGCACTCGCCACCCTGGTTTGCCTCCTTGCGCTGTTGGAACAGGGCAACGTTTCCGGCTACGCATGGGTACACAACTCGGAGAAGGAACGCAGAACGTTCCTGAAACCCATCTACGAAAGCGGCGCCTTGGCGCAGTTCCTACGGGCGCGGCAGCCAGCCCGGGCCGAGGTGAACACCACAGATTTCGGCCAATTCAACTTGGGCGATTGGTATCGGCTTCCGGTCGTCCAGGCACTGGTTCCGACGGTGCTGGAGAGCACGGTCCGGCTGGGCTGGTGGAGTGATCGGACCACGCAGATGTTTGGTGTACGCTACACCGTCAGCCGGGCGGCAACGCGGAACGGGCAAACCGAGGTTTTCTCGGACAAGTCCGGGATGAAGGTCTTCGAAAACCCCGGTGTGCAGCCTAGGGCATGGACGGTCCACACCATTGTTGGCGCAGACAGTGACGCAAGAGCTGCGGAGACGGTCTTTTATCCGGCAGTGGATATCGCCCGCGCCGCAGTGGTGGTTGGTCAGGCCCCCGCCGTGGAAACATGTTCGGGGCAGGACCACGTTCTGGAAGGCACGTTCGAACTGCAGCGTTTGTCAGTGGGAGTGGAAATGGCCTGTCGCGGCATGTTGGTGATCAGCGACACCTGGTTTCCGGGTTGGACTGCAACGGTCGACGGGCGGGCAGAGCCGATCCGCGAGGTGGACGGTGGAATCCGGGCGGTGGTACTGGAGAAGGGTCCGCATCGGGTGGAAATGCGATACCAGCCGAATAGTGTGCGAATGGGATTTTTCCTGTTCTTGATCGGCCTAGGGATTGTGACCGTAGCTCAACGCTTCCGCTCACCGGGGCCGAACCTTCTCGGCGAGCTGAAATCGACCTAGGTGAGACACTGGGCTGGTGAGACACTGGTTCCTCCATTGGATCTTGAAAGCGGTTTCGCTTCTGGCCTTAAATTCACCTCAAAATCAGTCACCTCTGGCCCATGTGCTGCAAGTAGTTCCTCACATCTATTGCCAGAAATATTGCGGAATGGCG
>CAITMP010000504.1 GCA_903893525.1 uncultured Acidobacteriia bacterium
AGTTGTTCGCGGACGGCTGTGAAAAGCGACGCGGAAAGGTTGTCGAGGGTGGCGTCGTTGGCGGCCGCGCTGGTATCGAGGGTGTAGTTGAGTTCGAAGTCGAAGTTCCCGTCGAGGCCGGTCTGGTCGAGAACGGGCTTGTCGACCTCCCTGCCGAGAACCTGGGCAAGGGCCTCGGCAGCAATTCCGGTGCCTGTGATGGTGCCCTATCCCCGGTCCTATTGCTATTCAGATTGCCGTCATCGGATTTGGACGGTTTCAGCTTGTGGCCGGATTTGTCCACGGTGAGGGCGTAGATGGGCAAATCCTTCTTCTGTTCGGTTAGCTTGAGCTGGAAGCGCTCCGCGAGGAGACTACGGACACGGGCACGGACCCGTTCGTCCTCGGCATCCTTTTCGGCCTTGGTGGTCGCTTTGGGGCGGTTGGCCTCGTCGAGGCTCTTCGCTGAAATGTCGAAACGTGCGTCGCGAATCCACGATGGTCCGCCGCTGATCTGGTAGGGCTGGGCTTTCATGGCAAACATGATGAGATCGAACAACGTGGTGTTGTGGGTCTTCATCGTGCCCTCGCTGGTGCCGATGTTCGTCATGTAGCTCATCCCCAGGGGGGCACTGGGGTGGATCGAAGCAACGTCGAACTCCGGTTGTTGGGCGAACAGGGCGGCGCAGGCGAGAGGGAGAACCAGGAGGCGGGCAGTCATGAGAGTTATGACGCATCAAACAGGACAAACGTTCGCTTTGGAAAAGATCTTGGGGTGGGGACGCGTGCACGTCCCCAAGTGGTGACAGGTGCGTTATACCTTGCGGCGGCGGCGCGAGTATCCGAGACAGAGACCCAAGCCGGTTAGCGCGGTAACTACCGACGCGGGTTCGGGAGTACCGGCACCCTCGACGCTGATGGTCCCGCTACCGCTATTCGTTTGGTACCCTGCGTAGACATTGCTCGGGCTGTCCATGAAATCATGGTAAATCCTAAAGCTCGAGACTGTAACTCCGGACCACGATTTGTCGGAGACATTCAGACTGTTCAGCGGGGCAATCAGGATCAGATCAGTAGTACTGTAGTAGTAGTACCCGCTCCCGGCCTGCCTGCCAACCAAGGTTAGATCGATAGTATCGGCAGTGGAGCCTTGGGGATGCGTTGTCAGTGTCATCGAGGCCGAACGGTAGCCGTTGAAATCGAATGTCCATGGGTCGCTTCCATTGAGCCAAGTCTCGGTGGAGCTTACCTGCCCGGAGTAGGAGTAAGTCGCGGAGTTGGCGGTGCTGGAGCTCAGGCTCCAGTTGGCGCTGTCGAAGGAGAAGGAGCCAGTGACATTGAGGCCGGTGTAGAGCAGGGAACCCACGCCAATGTTGCCGTCGGAAGCCGGATTGACCCACAAGCAGCAGGCGGGGTTCACGGAATTGTTATAGTGTCCTCCACCTTCGGTGCCGGTGTACGAGAAGGTGGTTGTTCCTCCGAAAGCGGGCAGGGCTGCGATAAAAAGGAAAGCGCTGGAAGCTGCGATTCTTGATACATACCGAAAGTTAGTTTGCATGGTTGACGATGATGCTAACACGTGCGCAGTGGCGTGTCAACATACTTCGGGAAATAACGATCTTGCAGCAGAGGAGACATTTCGCCTGCAAGCCTTGAGCCCGGTTCTATAGCTACTGGAGCCGGGCGAATCAGCGGTCTATAAGTTATCCCAGTCCGTAGGCCGAAACAAAGAGAGCCCGGTGGTGCATTTCGTGTCCCGCGACGACATTGGCCATTGCCCGCACGGTTACATTGTTGCCGCTGGCTATGCCGCGGCGGTTCCAACCTTCGGACGGAAGGCTGCGGAAGAGGGCGATCGAGGCGGCGCGGAGGGCCTGGAATTCGCGGATGTGGTCGGCCATGGGAATGGCGTCCGCCTTGGAATTTGCTGCGGCCACGTCCTGGTCCATACCCGGAAGCTCGGGCCCGAGGTTGCGGGCGAACCAGTAGGCGCGGAATGACATGACACGTTCGGTGTCGTTGATGTGGTTCATGGCCTGGCGGATCGACCATTTGCCCGGGGCGTAGGCATGGAGTGAATCCGCCTCGGGGACAGTACCCACCAGGGAGACAAGGGCGTCGCCCGCAGCCTCCAAGATATCTATCAGATTGCCTTCGGGGACCAGTTTGATGTAGTTGCCGAAGTGGCCTTGGTATTCGTCTTTGCCGGGTCGGACGTTCATGTTCCGATTATGGCGTACACTGCTGGTATGCGACGCATATCCGGATTCGTACTCCTTTTTGCTTCCCTGCTGCTGGCCGGGGACCCGTGGACCCAGAAGGATCTGATGCAGCCGGCCGAAGTGGCCGCCAAATTGGCGGCAGGCTCGGCGGCGAGCAAGCCGCTGCTCCTGCATGTGGGATTCCCCGTGTTGTTCCGTGCGTCGCACATTCCGGGGTCGGTGTATGCCGGGCCGGGGTCGAAGGACGAGGGGATCGCCGAGTTGAAGAAGGCGGTTGAGGGCGTGGCGAAGGACCGGGAAATCCTGATCTATTGCGGCTGCTGCCCTTGGGAGAAATGTCCGAATATCCGGCCGGCGTTCGCTGCGCTGCATGCGATGGGATACAGCAAGGTGAAAGCCATGGTGGTGCCGGAGAACATAAAGGTCGATTGGGCTGACAAGGGCTATCCGTTCGAGAAGCGCGCGGCGGAGTAGCGGAAAGTTTCCGTGTTATCAAATGGAGCGGGGGGCCAAGTTTTTGCTTGGCCCCCCGCTCCATTTTTGAGTCCGAATAGGACTGTACGGTTTCTAGTTCAACACGTACATGAAGAACGACCCGCCGGTCGTCGCCAGCACGTGCTGCTTGCCATCCAGCATGAACGTCTCGGGTGGAGCCGAGAGCGCGCCGATCTGCGAGTGCCACAGCGGCTTGCC
Source organism: uncultured Acidobacteriia bacterium (assembly GCA_903893525.1). Taxonomy (GTDB): domain Bacteria; phylum Acidobacteriota; class Terriglobia; order Bryobacterales; family Bryobacteraceae; genus BOG-234. The sequence continues at coordinate 2,895 of CAITMP010000504.1, forward strand.
CGTCTTCGCTTCCAACGCTTCGAAGTCCGGACCGTTCGCCATGAACAGGACACCACCGGCAGTCGATAGCAACCCGACACTGCCGCCCTGCAGCTCATGCCGCCAAGAGACCTTGCCGGTCTTGTAGTCGATCGCCACAAGGTTGGTCCCGTAGTTCAACCCAACGCCGCCGCCGCCCGTGCCGCCGAGGCCCATCGAACCGCGCGGATCGGGGTCCATGAGGTAGTAAACGCGCAGTGAATTCTGCTCGTGGACATAGAACAGACCCGTGTCCGGCGAGAACGTCGGGGGCGGGTAGTTCGTCACGTCATTGTTCACCAGCGATCCGGCGATCAATGCGTCCTTGTTCGGATTGCGCTTGGGCTGGCCCTTGGCATCCAAATTCAGCTTGGCGTCGGTGGCGATTCCCGAAGCCCAGTTGTTGACCAAGCCGAACTTGCTGGTGAGCAGGTGCTCTCCGGTCACGCGGTCCAGAACGAAGAAGTAGCCGTTGCGCATCGCCGTGATCGCCAGCTTCCGCATCTTGCCGTTGAAGGGCATGTCCACGAGCGCGGGCGTTTGGGTGGCATCCCAGTCGTGCGTGTCGTGCGGCGAAGGCTGGAAGTACCAAGCCATCTTGCCCGTGTCCACGTTCAATGCGATCAGGCAGGAGGTATAGAGGTTGTCGCCATCCCCGCGACCTGCCGTGTAGGCCGGGGTCGGGTTGCCGGTGCCGTAGATATAGAGGTGGGTCTCCGGGTCGTATGATCCCGGAATCCAGCTGGTGCCGCCGCCGTGCCGCGCGGCGTCCAAGCTGGCCCAGGTTTCGAGGCCAGGTTCACCCGGGTTCTGCGCCGTCGAGTAGAAGCTCCACTGCAGGGCACCGGTTTCGGGGTCGAGCGATTTCAGGAACGCGGGCGTATCCAAGTCGTTCCCCGTACCGATGATGACGTGGTTGCCCAAAATCATCGGAGCGTTCGACGAGAAATACTGCTGGTCGAAACTGGCGATCTCATGCTTCCACACAAGCTTGCCCGTCCGCGCGTCGAGGCAGACAACCCAGTCGTCGTGCAGTTCGAAGTAGATGTAGTTGTGCCACATCCCCAAGCCGCGCGTGGCCAGGCTGGTGCCGCCCTTGGTCTTCCAGTAGAAGTGCCAGAGGACCGTGCCGTCGCGTGCGTCGACCGCATAGACGTTGTCCGGGGCCGAGGCGTAGATGATGCCGTTGACCACCAGGATGCCGCCGCCGAAGCGGGCCGGTCCGCAGTTGTTGGCGTCGCCGGTGCCGAAACCTTCCACGATGATCGGGGCCGGGGCCGCCACAGGGCCGCCGCGTCCGCCGCCGCCGAAGCCGCCCGCCCCGGGTGTAGCCGGAGGATTGCCGGTCGGGCCGCAGCCGCTCAGGATGCCGGATTGCATCCATTCGAGGCTGAGGTTCTTGACGGTCTCGGTGTTCACGTTCTTCAGAAGGCTGTAGCGCTTGCCCGTCAGGTCGCCGGAATAGCTGGTCCACTCGTCCTTCAAGGGCTTGTTGATATCGGCCGGATCGAGACCCTTGGACTGCGCAAACAGTGCCGGAGCCGCCAGGAGGGATGTGAATATCAGTAGTCTTTTCATGTCGTTATCGCCTTGGGTTACTTCAGCGTGCTACTTCAGTGTCGCCAGATAGGCGGTGACGTCGTGCATGTTCTTGTTGTTGGGATCGTCGAGTTCGATCGCCATCTTCTTGTGGGCAGACTGCGGGTCGATCGACTCGACCTTGGGGACGCCGTTGTTGCGGGCGATGGAACGGCGGGTGCCGTCGGCCAACGTGAGGACCACCAGGAAGTCGCTCTTTCGGACCAACGTGCCTTGGATTTTTTCGCCGTTCGCCATGGTGACCGTGGTCGCCTGGCCAACGCTGGTGCCGCCGCCGCGGTTGGCGCGGAATGCCCCGCCAGCCTTGTTTCCAGCAACCCAGGCGCTTTGGAGACCGCGCGGGTCGTCCTCATATTTGGATGCCAGACCCTTGAGGTCGCCGGTGACCGAATGGCAGGCGACGCAATGGGCCCCGAAATATGCCTTGCCCGCGTTCGCGTCGCCGACAAGCACGTTGAGGTTCAGGCCTGTGGGATTGCGTCCGGGAGGGCTCCCTTGTCCGCCCATGGTGGCGAGGACGCTGTGGATGTACTCGGCGGTCGCGACCGTGTCGGTTTGCGGGAAGTTCACCGGGGGCTTGTGGGCCGCCAGCGCCTTGCCGACCAGTTCGCCCTTTTTGTCATCGAGCGTGCTGCCGGAACGCAGAATGTTGACGCCCTTGTCGGTCCCGCGCATGTCCACAGCGTGGCAGCTGGCGCAGTTGGCGTCATACAGCGACTTTCCTCGGGCCAGCACATCGGCCGAGGCCACCGGTCGGGTAAATTGCGTGAAGCCGCCTGCGCGCCCCCCGCCGCGACCGCCGCGGCCACCGGGTGCGCCCTGTGGGGGCGGTCCACCCGGACCGGGCGGCGGCGTCTGGGCGGCCATCTGCCAGAGCAGCAAGGGCGCGGCGACCGCTATGGTCCATAGAGTTTTCTGTTTCATGTGTTTGCCTGTTGGATGTTGGGTTTGGCCTAGGCCAGAGCTTTCTGGCAGAAGTCGACGCACTTCTTGACTTCCGCGACGGCGGTGGAGCCTTCGGGGATCTGGTATTCCAGTTCGATCGAGGCCGGGAAAGTCCACTTGTTCTTGCGCATTGTCTTGAGGATTTCGCCAATCGGGGTATCACCCTTGCCCCACGCGAGATTCTGCGCGCAGTGGGCGGGCGTCGTCCGATCTTTGAGGTGGAGGCTGCCGATGCGCCCCATCTTGCCGTATTTTTCGAGAACCGGAATCGGGCTCAAGCCCGTGCCCGCGAGGTAGTGGCCGCAATCGAGGTTCACGCCATTGCCCTTGGAGATGGCAAGCGCTTCGTCCCACGCGGTCAATGTCGCCTGCGTGTGGTAGTGGTAGGCCGCCATCATTTTGTGCTTCAGGGCGAAATCGCCCAAGCGCTTCATGAAGGCCATGTCATTGGACAGTTCCAAGCTGACCTGGTTGGCACCGAGAGCTGCGGCGACGCCGAACATGTAGTCGTATTCCTCGTCCGACATGTTCATGGTGGGCGTGAGCTTGTGGCAATAGATACTGACACCGGCGTCGTTGTACATCTTGCGCAGAGCCTTGAACTTGTCCATCGAAACCGAGAGGCGCCACTTTTTGAGTTCCGCCTGGTAGGCTTCCATTTCGGGATTGGGCTGGCCGGGACCACGACCGCCACCGCGTGCACCCGCTCCACCGGGACCACGACCCTCGGGACCGGCGGGCACCGGGCAGCTCACGGAGCCGTCGGGGTTGGTGACCATTCCGGCGGGAGCTGGAGGGGGACCGCCGGGTCCACGTCCCGCACCACCAGGACCACCGGGGCCCCGCCCGCCACCCTGGCGGGCGGGTGCAGCGGGAGCTCCCGCGAAGTTCTCCGCAACCGGAGGCATCAATTCGATGGCGCTGATGTTGCTGTCGATCAGGAGCTTGAGCAGTCCCTGTGCGTCGTTGGCTAGCTCCGGGCGGTCGCGGTAGCTGTAGGTGATGGTGCCGATCTGCACGCCATCGAATTTCGAGTTGGGCTTGGCGGCAAGCAGGGAGCCGGCAGGCGAGGCGGCGACCGCCATGGCAAGTTTTCCAAAATCGCGTCTGTTCAGTTGCATCGTAATCCTCGGATGCAAACGCCGGACATGGGCTAGTCCTGCCCCATCGCAGGTTTGCCCATCCAAGCTATCGGACTGCGCTCTTGAATGCAAGACTGTGTTACACAAAATCACAGTTGCAGCCCGTCCTGGGCGGGTTCAACCCCTGTCGGCTAACTGGGATACTCGCGGACGAGTTGGCCGCGATCGGTTGGTCCCGTACCCGATGCCGTGCCACGCGCGGCCCGTCGGATTTTGAGGAACCGCCGACTGCTGGCGCGCCGGACATCCGGTTATGGCCGACTGAAAGTCGGCTGCAGCGAAGAATCGCTGCCCTACACAAACAGGCTGTCGGTTCCTTTCCCTTTGGTCCGTCCGCTATGGGATCTCCTCCTGATAGCGGCAGCCGACCACATTTTCGACTGCGGCATTGATCGGAGCGGGTTCCGCGCCCGTCAGCTCCGCGGACGCGGTTCCCAGGTTTTCCTGCACGGGGTTGGTAATTGCTTGGGGAATTTCGACTTGTGTGAAAGGGGCGTAGTTGTAACGCCTCGCTCCCCACGAGATTGGGCAATAGGTGTTCTTCACGGTTCTTGGATAGCATGGCGGCGGGATGGAGTTGGGGCGTCCATCGGGCCTGCGAGCCCATGGTTGATGTGTAAGTTATTGAGGCCATTGGACTGAAGGACGCCAAAAATTTACCTGGTGCGGGTGTGACCGGGGAAACGACGGGGGCGGATTTCGGTTATTCCGGGCGATCCGGTGATGATTGGCCATGCGGATCGCCATTTTGGGGGTGGAGTTCGGAGGTTTTTGTCGCATGTTGGGTGGCCGGATGGCGTTTTTGCCACCTTCTGAGGCGGCGGGCTTCGCGTCCGGTGGGACCGGGCTTGGGTTCGTTCCTGTCTTTTTTGGTTTCGGGTTCGGGGGCTGGGGTGGGGGCCGGTGGCTCGGCTGGCTGCTCCTCCATAAAAGACGGTTCGGCGGGAGGTTGGGCGGCTTGTTGCTGTTGCGCCGAGGATTCCTGCTGGCGAAATTTGCGGTAGGCCATGAGATTGCGTCCGGCGCGTTCGAGGGCTCGGATATAGCGGGATTCGTAGCGGTGGATGAGCTCGAAGGCGCCGTCCTTTTGGGAG
>CAITMP010000505.1 GCA_903893525.1 uncultured Acidobacteriia bacterium
GGGTTTGGAATGTGTGGCTTGCAGGGAATTTTGGTTTGGTGAAAATAGTTGTGACAGGGACTAGGCAGCCCGCCGAAATCGCGAGTTCTACGGATGTTGCGGCGGGTGGGCGGTGGTGATGGCGTAAACGGCGTAGCGGACACCACCAGCCCGCCGCCTCGGCCCCGTCGAGGCTGGCCGAGGGCATACACTGGAGGTCTTACCGAAGCGGATGACGAAGGGGAAGAAGGGTAAGGTGCCCGGCGACATTTCCGACCTCCTCAATCCGGCCAAGGCCCTCATCTTGATGCTCGAGCACGACCGAATCACGCATCGCGACAAGCTGTCCGTGTGTATGCAACACAAAGGATAATCTGAAAGGAATGGTCGGTCCGGCAGAGTTGAGGCTCCCGCAATTCAGGAAATCAGACCAGCGCCTCCAATGATCACATTTCGAAAAGGGAACCTGCTCGATGCGCCAGCAGATGCGCTCGTCAACACGGTCAATACAGTGGGCGTGATGGGCAAAGGGATTGCACTGCTGTTCAAACACGCGTTTCCTGAAAATTTTCAAGCTTATGATGCCGCGTGCAGGCGTAATGAAGTCCACGTTGGCCACATGTTCGTCACGGAGAACCCGCTCTTCTTTGGACCGAAATGGATCATCAACTTTCCCAGCAAGAAGCACTGGAGAGATCCATCGAAGCTAGAGTGGATCACGGCGGGTCTGGAAGATCTCCGGCGAGTCATTACTGAAAGAGGTATTCGCAGTGTTGCAGTGCCAGCGCTCGGCTGCGGTAATGGCGGGCTAAACTGGGCGGATGTGCCACGGGAGATCGAACGCTTACTCGGCTCGCTGTCCGATGTGGATATCCAGGTCTTTGAGCCGATGCCGGACGTGCGGAGCAGGGTGAAATAGTGACCCTCAACGATCAAAAGTGTGCTTTCAGTGAAGCCTGGCTACGAGCTGTGGCCGCGGTGGCAGGCTTCGGGGTGCAGGGCGGTACGCAACCTGACGATCAAAGCGTCGACATTACGATTACGAGCAAGCGCCGGGGTATCTCTTCCAATCCCCGGTTGGATGTACAGCTGAAATGTACTGGCACCGATCTTGGCAGCGAGCCGCAAATATTGTTTGCATTGCCGCAAAATAATTACGAAGACCTACGGGATCCCAACGTGTCGGTTCCCGTCATTCTGGTGGTGGTTCAAGTGCCAGTAAGCCCGCGGGATTGGATTTCGGCGGGAGCGGATAAGCTGGAGGTCTTCCGGGCTGCATGGTGGATTTCGCTCCGGGGTTACCCGGCGAACGGAAACGCTGAAAGCACGACCGTTCGCATACCGCAAACGAATCGGTTTACGTCCGATGAACTAAGACAGATAATGGCTAGACTGGAAGCGGGTGGAACACCTTGAGCGAAACCAACACCGTGGGCGAAACGATATGAACGCAACGATAACCGATGGTCAGACGATTGACGCGATCAGCCCAGTCGCGCTGGCTTCCTATTTGCGCGGCCGCGGGTGGCATCCGGGTCGCGAAATCGGGGGAGGACTGGCGCGGACGTGGTCGTGGATGCTTGACGGCATGGGCGGCGAACCTGAGAGTGTAGAGTTAGTCGTTCCGGTCGACCGAGAGGTTCGCGATTTTCGGCGAAGAGTTATGGAGACGTTGGATGCCCTCCAATCCATTGAGCAGCGATCGCAACTCGATATTCTGCGTGACATTCAGTCTGTTTCCTCGGACGTGATCCGATGGCGGTGGATTCAGGCATCCGCTGAGGATGGGACGATACCGTTGGAGCAGGGGCAAGAGTTCTTTGCTTACGTCCGCAATCAGATTCTGGCAGCGGCCTGTTCCACTGTCGAACCGCGCCAGTTTTTTGCGTCGCGTAAACCTGCAAGGGCAGTTCAATTCCTTCAGCAGGCCCGCCTGGGACAGAGCGAGCGAGGCAGCTACGTTGTCACGGTTCACAACCCGGTTCCACCCGCCATGCCTGTGACAGGATTCGAGGACGAACGGGACCCGTTCGAACGGCGAGTGACGCTGACACTTTCGAACGCGCTGCAATCGCTTCGGCGTGCAGCCGGGGAAGCCATAAGCTCTGCCCGACCGTGGCGGGAGCGTGAGCTTTCGGACGATGGTATCAGCGCGAATCTGTGCGAATCAATGGCCAATATGTTGGCCGCTGGCGAAGGCAGACGCGACATTGAGGTGCGATTTTCATTTGCCGGCTCCCGCCCGGTTGTAGGACAACCAGCACCGATTGCTAGATTTAGTTCCGATCTTTCTCCCATCATCCGCGAGATTGGGAAGGTGCTCCGGGAAACTGCGACACGAGAGGACTTCGAACTGCGCGGTTTCGTCACACACCTGAACAGGGGACCGCACGACGTGATTGGAACGGCGACGATCCAAGGCTTGGTGGACGAGGACTATCACCGAGTTGAGGTGGAAGTGGGCGCGGATGAGTATGACAAAATCATCTTGACCGCTCACGGGGACCGCAGAATGATTCAATGCGAGGGAGAGTTGCAGAAAGTCAAAGGCAGAACGTACCGCCTTCTGCACGCCCGAAGCTTTCGCATGCTGGCGGAAGATTAGTCCTTAGATTCCAATATGGTGTCCCAGCGCAGCAGATCCGTTCTCGACGACCGCGCAGGATCGTGATGTGGAGGGGGAACAGATCAACTCACTGAGGATCAACGGAATCAACTGCGGGCGTTGGATGGCCTTCGCGACTAGGACATCGACCTCAGCGACATTCCCGAGCAAGGGCAGAGGACAGACTGGGTCCGTGGCCTCAGTATCGCCCGGTGACCCGCGCGGTTTCCATACGGTTGCCCGAACCCGACATCGCAATGGCGCAGGAACTGGCGGGCAGGGAGGGGTTGCCGTACCGGACGTACATCAAGCAGTTGCTGCATGATGCACTAGTTCGGGAACGGAGTGGGTGAACGGGACTCCGTTACAAAGAAAAAA
>CAITMP010000506.1 GCA_903893525.1 uncultured Acidobacteriia bacterium
CGCCTATCGAAGAAACGATGGCTGCCTTCGAGCACCTGATCCAATCCGGCAAGGTGCGTGCCATTGGCGCGAGCAACTTGGTGGGATGGCGCATTACGCAAGCAAACCAGTTCAGCGAATTGCACGGCTGGCACCGGTACTGCGCGATTCAGCAGCGGTACACGTACTTGAGGCCAAGGCCGGGCGCGGCTTTCGGCGAGCAGGTATTCCTCTCGGAACCGATGCGGGATTACTCGCGCACCTCCAGCGTGACACTCCTAGGCTATTCCATCCTTCTGGGCGGTGCCTACCAGCGCGCGCCTGCCCCCCCACCGCCGGAATTCGAGGGCCCCGATTCGGTGGCTCGAATGGCGGCCTTGGCCAGTGTGGCCCATGAGATGCACGCGACGCGCAATCAGGTGGTCATCGCGTGGATGCGGCAGAGCGATCCCCCCATCCTCCCCATCGTTGCCACCAGCAACATGGCGCAGTTGGCCGAGAACATCGGGGCTCTGGAGTTAAGTCTGTCCGAAGACCAAATGCGGCGGCTGGATACGGCAGGCAACCCCGCATAAGAAACCCGCCTAGTGGGTCATCGCGTAAACAACGTCGTTGACCCCGATCCGGATGCCCAGTGCCGAATATTTTTCCGGATAGCGCGGGTCGTCGGCCCACTCCCAAGCGTCGCCGATGTCCGAATTAAACGACATCGCCACCATCAGCCGGCCCTTGTCGTCGAAGATGCCGCGCCAGTGCGGCGTGGCCCCGTCGTCACGGAAGGTGGTCCCTTGGCGCAGCGCCCACTGGCCCGGGATCTGGTAGCGGTTGTCCAGATCATAAAGGATGTGGAAAATCTGGTCTGAATCCTCGATTTCGACAATCTGGCGGTCTGGAAAGATCAGCTTCATGCTATCCATGAACCGGTTCCATTCCCGCGTACCCCAAAAATCGTCCATCATCAGGAAGCCGCCCCGAAGGAGATATTCCCGGACCTTCAGAGCCTGCGGCTTTGTGAGGAGCATGTCCCCCATTTCACCCACAACGAGCCACGGCCAGTTGTAGATATCGCCGCCATCATCGGGATTTACGGGCTGCTCCACGGAGCGGGCGTCGATCCGGGTGAGCCGCCGCAGCGCGGCGGCGAAATGCCGGTCCGCGCGGGGATAGTCCTGCGACCAACTGGTGCCGCCCTCGCGCCAGTCGCGGTAGCCGCCAAATCCGATCGGTTTCGAGAAGCGTCCGCCTGGGTGGGGCGGGTACATGAGGCGCGCCTGTACCCATTCGGCGGATTTTTCGTAGTCGGTGGGAACATCCACGTCGTCGTAGGCTTCGAGGCTCCGGTAGACGCGGAAGGCGCGGGGAGCATCGTTGATCCGGTCGTGCCCGCCGTCGGCGCTGGGAGCGCTGGAACGGTCCGGGGAAGCCGCGTAGACCATCAGGAGCGCGAAAGCGCCCAGTGGCAGCACGCGCCAGAATTTTCCGAAATGACCCGGCCCGCGTCCCGTCCGCATCGGCGTTCTTGTGAGCATAGCATTAGGATGGACGGTCCGGGCTAGGAATTGTGTTCCAAGAGAAGCCTTGTGCTCATGTTCCGACTCTGATGTGATAAATTTAGGCAACATGAAGGCTTTGTTCGTATTTTTCTCTCTGCTTTCGGTGGTTTCGGCCCGGGCGGATGTTGTAAGCTTTGTCGATGCAATCGGCACTCCGACCGCCGCCTCGACTTTCGGCGGAGATTTCATCTTTTGCGGATCGAGTCCGTGTTCGGTTCTTGTGACCGGTCACGCCGACTTTGTTTCGGTAACTTCGCTGGTTACCAGCTTCTCGATCTCTCCCACCATCTACATCGGCGACGGCAATGGAATCGTAATCGACAGGCTAGTGTCCACAGTGAGCGTGCTGCCGTTCCTGCCACCCAGTCCAGGCTCCGTGACCAACCTCGGATTGGTCCTCAGTACGGCACTGGAGTTGGGAAGCCCGTTCACCTGCGCATCTGTTGGGGGATGCCAGTTCACTGCGGACGGCTCCGTTCAAACGCTGGGGACTGTGTCCTGGACGTACGGTGCCGACACCGAGGTGACATTCCAAGCGGTGGGCCCGGAACCCGCCACTGTTGGACTGCTACTGCTTGGCGTGACTGGGCTCGCCGCCAGCCGATTCCGGAACCGAAAATCGAGTACCTTTGCACCGGCCGTTGACTAACGGGACTCCATTTGAAAAACTAGTGCGGCAAGGCCTAGTTCAAGGAGAACTTCAAGTGAGACTAAAAAGTACCATTCCCGTCGCGTTCCTCGCTGTGGCGGTCATACCGGCATTCGCGCAGAATCCGCCCGCAGCTCCCGCCCCGCCCCAACCGATGAGCTTCTTCGTAAGCAGCGTCGGACCCGGCAAGGGTGGCGACTTGGGTGGCTTGGCCGGTGCCGACGCGCACTGCCAGAAGCTGGCTGCCGCCGTTGGAGCCGGTGCCAAGACTTGGCACGCCTATTTGAGCACAACTGGGAAGGATGGCCAAACGGCTGTAAATGCCCGCGACCGCATCGGGGTCGGCCCCTGGTTCAATGCCAAGGGGGCCCGCGTGGCCAAGGACATCGGCGACCTGCACGGCGACACGCTCGACCAAGCCCGTCTCGGCAACAACCTGTCGAAGGCCACGGCGCTCAACGAGAAAGGCGAAACAGTCAAGGGTTTCGGCGATACCCCCAACCAGCATGACGTTCTGACCGGCTCCCGGCCCGACGGTACAGCCTACCCCGGCACCGACGACCACACCTGCAACAACTGGACCAGCAGCGACAAGGGTTCGGCCCAAGTGGGACACCACGACCGCAACAATGGCGGGAACGTGTCTTGGAACGCGACCCACCCCTCGCGCGGCTGCAGCCAGGAAAACCTGATCAGCACCGGCGGCAACGGCCTGCTGTACTGTTTCGCCCAGTAGTTGAACGCGGGCCGGGTTAGTTCGACCCGGCCCGTATTTTTTCCAGCATCGCCGTCATTGCCCGAACCCGGTCCGGATACTTGGCGGCCAGATCCGTTGCTTCCCCCAGATCCTCCGCCAGGTTGTACAGTTGCGGCTCTTTCGAATTCCCCAACTCGGTGTTGGTGGCCTCATTGCGCCTGGCTCCATTGCTTGGGGAGACCAGTTTCCAGTCCCCTTCGATCAACGCCAGGGTTCCGGCATGCTCCACCAGTTGACGGCGTGCAGTTTTGGACTGCCCAAGCAATGCAGGCAGGACATTCACCCCGTCGGGGCTGGCACCCACGGGAAGCGTCCCTCCTGCCAGCGCCGCAAAAGTGGCGGGAAAATCGGTCTGGCTGATCAGGGCATCGGACCGCGAGTCCTTCCGAATATGCCCAGGCCATCTTGCAAGCAGCGGGACGCGGGTTCCGGCGTCGAAAATACTGTACTTCCCACCCCGGAGCGGCCCGGCGGGCTTGTGCGCCCCCAGTTTCTCCGAGGCTTGGTCCTTGTAGCCGTCATCAACGACCGGCCCGTTGTCGCTGGAGAACAGAACCAACGTGTCATTGGTCAGGTGGTGCTTGTCCAGCGCCTTCAAAACCTCGCCCACACACCAATCCAGTTCCGCGATGGCATCCCCGCGCGGCCCCATCGTCGTCTTGCCGACGAAGCGCTGGTGCGGGATGCGCGGCACGTGGATATCGTGGGTGGCGAAATACAGGAAGAACGGCTTGGCCTTGTTGAGATCAATGAATGAGAGAGCCTTGGCCGTCAGCCTGTCGGCGATATCCTCATCCACCCACAAGGCCGATTTCCCGCCCTTCATATACCCGATCCGGCTTACCCCGTTGACGATGGTCTGGTTGTGGCCCTGGCTGGGGTGCATCTTCAGCAGTTGGGGATTGTCCTTGCCGGTCGGCTCGCCCGGAAATGGCGTGGTGTAGCTGACGCTGATCGGGTCGGCTGGGTCCAGGTTCGCCACCCGCTGGTTCTCCACGAAAACGCACGGCACGCGGTCGCCTGTGGCGGGAATGATGAACGAATAATCAAAGCCGATCTCGCGGGGGCCCGGCGTGATCTCGCCATTCCAATCCACATTGCCGTTTCCGAGTCCCAGGTGCCATTTGCCAACCACGCCCGTCGTATAGCCTTCTGCTTTCAGCAGCGATGCCATCGTCGGCGTACCTGGGGGAATGATCATGGCGGCATCGCCGGGCAGCACGTTGGTGCCCTTTTTCCGCCATGCGTACTGGCCGGTCAGCATGGAGTAGCGCGACGGCGTGCAGGTGGCGGAACTGGCGTGTACGTTCGAAAATTGTAGCCCCGCCCCGGCCAACCTGTCGAGGTTCGGCGTTCGGACGGCCGTGGCTCCATAGCAGGAAAGGTCGCCGTATCCCACATCGTCGGCATAAATCAGGACGATGTTGGGTCGCCGTGCCTTCGCGGCTTGGGCCGCCGCAAGCCCTGCCAATCCGGCAGCAAGGAAGTCCCTTCGCCGCATTTGTGGCCTACGAAAGTTTGGCTGCTGCAGCCGGATCGAGGAACAGCGTGGCGTGCGGATGGGTCCGGAGCGCGGATGCCGGGCACGACTCCTCGATTGGACCTTCCAAGGCGGCCTGAACCGCATTCGCCTTGTGTGGCCCGTTCACGAACACCAAGGCGCGGGGAATGCTCAGAAATAGCGGTACGGTGAGCGAGAGAGCCCTTTTGGGCACATCGCCCAGCGTTTCGAAGGCACCGTCGTGGACCTGCTGCATCCTGCAGATGTCGTCCAAATCCACCGGGCGCACGGACCGTGGCTCCTGAAAACTGCACACCGGCGGATCGATAAACGCCAAGTGTCCGTTTTCGCCAATGCCCATGATTACCAAGGAGGGTGCCGCTTCCGCCAACAGTGCCGCATACCGGTCGCATTCGGCGTCCAAGTCCGCCGCCTCTGCGTCCAGCTGGTGGAAAACCCCGACCGGGACGTGGTCGAACAACCGGTCTTTCAGGAACCGGCGGAAAGACGCCGGATGGTCCGCAGCCATTCCCGCGTATTCATCCATGTGGAACGCGGTGATCTTCTCCCAGGCAATACCGGCCTCATTCCGCAGGGCAGAGAGGAACGGGTCCTGGGAAACAGCCGAGGCGAAGATGATCGCCATCCGGCCGTCGCGGGCCAAGGTGTCCCGGATGATTGCTGCCGCGATGGACGCGCCTTCGGAGCCAGCCGATTCGCGGCTGGGATGGATGCGGACTTCCAACTGTCCGCGAACGAATGATGTGACCGGCATATTGAATTTAGGAGGGTTCGTGCAGGTTGTGGTGCACCGCGTAGAGCGCAAGCTCCAGACGGTCGGATACGCCAAGCTTGTCGAAAATGTTGTGCAGGTGGTTCTTGACCGTCTGTTCGCTGATGAACATCCGTTCGGCCATTTCCTTGTTCTTGAACCCCTGGGCGACCAGGATTACGATCTCGCGTTCACGGTTGCTGAGCGCACCGGCTTGGTCCCGGACTCCCAGACGCACCGAAGGTTGCTGTGCGACCGGAGCAGGTGCGGGCACTGGTGCGGCGGGTGCACCGGCGGGCGACTTCCGTGCCAACTGCCGGATCACATCGGCCGTGGTCATCCGGTCCAACCAGAACTCTCCGGCGTTTACTTTGCGGATGCTCTTCAGCAATAACTCGGTGGAGGTGTTCTTGGGAACGATGCCGCAGCAGCCCTGCTTCACCGCTTCGACGAAATCTTCCTTGAGATCATCGTTGGTAAGCATGATGACGCGCGTGTGCGCCTTGACATCCTGAATGGCCCCAAAAACTTTCTGGCTTCCCTGGGAACTGGCCGGCCAGCCCATCAGCACGATGTCGGGCCGAACTTTTCGCACCACGTCGGCGGCGGCAAGCGCCCCGTCGACAGGCGGGATCACGTCGAAGTCCGGTTGGACCGCGAGCAGGTTGGACAAGCCGTCTCGTAGCAGACTGCTGTCGTCGACGATCAGTATTCGAATGTTGGGCACAGTGAGGGAATGGTACTAACTAAGTCTATGTTTCTACAAGTTTTGTTGTCAAGAGACAAAAGCGGTGGCATCCGATAGAGTTGGAGTGATCGCATGACACCGGAACTGACCGAAGTTGAATATGAACGCTCCTGGAAGTCGCTTCAAAACCTCGGATTGAACGCCTGGGAGGCCCGCACCTACCTCGTTTTGCTGGGCCACTCGCGTTTCAAGGCGCTGGACATCGCACCTCGGGCGGGCGTTCCACGGCAAAAAATTTACCATGTTTTAGACGAACTCATCGAAAAAGGCTTCGCCCGTGTGATTCAGGACCGCACGAAGCTCTTTTCCGCCGTGGAACCCAATCTCGCCATCCCGGCCTATCTGGCCAGGAAACGGCAACAGGCCGAGCACGAACTGACCGACCAGGCCCGGAAAGCCAGCAATCTGCTCGAGGATTTGAACAGTTTGTACTCCGAGGGGAAGGGAGGCCGGGGTACGCTGGACTTCCTGCGGATCGTCTCCGAACCCACCCAAACAGCGTCGGAATACCGCCGGATGCTTTCGGACGTGCAATCGGAGTATTTGGAATTCTCGCGTCCGCCCTACGCGGTCGACCCGCTGGACGAGAAACTGGTCCGCCAGGCTCGTGCCAAAGGGGCTGTCTGCAGGCTGTTGATCGAAACCGGCACCCTGGACGAGCCCCACAGGCAGCGGCTGAGCGAATATGCGGCAGCCGGTGTGGAAATCCGCCAGTCGGCTTCCCTGCCCTTGAAGCTGGCGTTGTTTGACGGTCGAAGCGGACTGATCGCGCTGCTGGATCCGGTCGTCAGCAAGCCAGCCTGGACGGCGCTGGTCTTCGACCACGACGGCATGGGCGAGGCCATGAAACACCTGTTCGAGGACCGATGGCAGAGGGCCGAGGAATTCGTCGATCCCGTGTAGGAGGACAGGACCCGTTATCGCGTCAGCGGGTCTTCCACCCAGGGCGGGGTGGCGTGGATCAGCCGCCCCAACTCCGGCTCCAGCTCGTCCACCCGGAGCTTCATATCCCAAGCGATTTCCCGGTAGCTGAAATGCCCCTTTACGCCGCTGCGAACGCGGGCAATGTATTCGGCTTCGGCGAAATCCATCTTGAACAGAAAACGTGAGCGGGCACCGAACGGCAGCAGGTACTGCCGCGCGGGATTGGGCAATCCGGCCATCGCGGCAAACGCCGCGTCCATGGCCTGACGATATTCGGATTCGGCCCCGGCTTCGGCCAGCAGCGAAGGCACTTCATAGCCATGGAGACCCGAATAGGACTGCCGATACTGGTGGCACCGCCTATGCCTGTGCATATCCCGGTAGGCACCAATGTCGATCAGCATGTCGAAACAGTAAAGCCCTCCGTGGAAGCCCCGCAGGAGGTCGTCGCGTTTCCCCCGCGACTGGACCGCTACATCCAGAACTTCCGATTGCCTCGCCCGGCTCCAGCCCAGAATGGTTTCGTACAGGGCCCGGAAGGGGTGGCCGCAGACCGGATAGAGCAGCGTGGCCGCGATTTCCGCCAGTGTGTCGTGCGGACGCACCAAATCGACACGGCGGGGATCTCCAGTATCGGCAACTGTGAGATTTTGCGCCGCCCAGAGCGCCAAATCCGCCTGTGAGGCGGCGCGGTGGGTGTCGGGGTCGGCATGGCGGGCCAGAGTCGGTGCCAGAGGTTCCACGGCACCCGGATCCCACACGCACTCCGGCGCTGCCGCGCACGCCTCCGCGATTTCGAGCCCCAGTTCACGAACCTCGGCGAATTCTGAGACGCGCAAGCGCCGGATTTGCTTCTCCAGAGTGCGGATGCTGGTCACCTGGCCGACATTGGTGGGAATACCCCAGAACAACAGGTAACGGGCAACGTCAAAGGCCCGCGCCGCGATGTTCCGGCCATACGCGTCGGGCTTCATCGCTTCCGGCCGCGGCAATTTCTCCCGCAGGTGTGCGTCAATCCGGCCATGGGTGGATTGATACGCCGCCAGCAGCCCATGGGCTGCAGCCTGGTAGGTGTCGACATCTCCGCCAGCCAGTTCCGGAGGGGTAATGAAGCCGCCTTTGGAGAAATCCTGGTACCGGGAAGACTTCGCCTGGCCGTCCCAAAGTGTTTCGTCCTCAATCTCGGTCGCCGCGACCTCGCTGATGCCCTCGAAGCACAAAACGGTGTGCCCCAAGTCCGCAATCGACTGGTGGCCGTATTGGAAGTAGTAGCTTTCCAGAAACTGCTGGGAGTTGTGGGTCCGCACCCACTCCACCGACTGCCGGATGGAATCGGCGGAACGGCTGTAGCGGGCGAGCGCGTAGGCGCTCTTTTCCGGCGGCATCGGGGATACGGTGATGACTCGTGTTGCCAAACGGTTATGATATCGGACGATGATCAAAATCAGAATCCGCAGACTGCGCGACGACGCCCTTGTGCCCCGTTATGCGCACGGCCCACTGGAGGACGCGGGAATGGACCTGCACGCGGTCGAGTCCGTGGTGATCGAGCCCGGCGAGCGGAAGCTGGTATCCACTGGCCTGGCGATCGAACTGCCGCCGGGCTACGAGGCGCAGCTCCGCCCCCGCAGCGGCCACGCGCTCAAGTACGGGATCACGCTGCCGAACAGCCCGGCGACGATCGATCCGGGATATCGCGGCGAGATCAAGGTGATCCTGCAAAACCTGGGCAGTGAAGTGTTCACCGTCGAGCCGGGGGAGCGGATCGCGCAGATGATCGTGGCCCGCTACGAGGCTGTCGAATGGGAGGAAGGCGAGTTGGCGGATTCCGAGCGGGGCGAGGGGGGATTCGGCTCGTCGGGACGTTAGCTTACCGCACTGGAATATTGCGTTGCCCGGGCACGTGCTTTGGTGGGGTTGGCGGGGGATTGATCGACGTCAAGTGCGCTAAGTACGCGCCTACTGCCATGACGAACAGAAGCACCGGAATGGCGCAACCGGCCAGGAAAAACTTGCGGTCTTGCCGCCAGCACCAAAATGCGCCCCCGGTACCAACCACGCAGAGACCCAACAACCCGAACACACCGGTGGTGAACAGTAGCAGGTACGCAACCACCATCACACCCATGCTGGCAACGCACCCGAGCCCAAGCGACTGGACCGACGCCACGTCGTTTGGACCTGGCTCAGGCTCCTTCGGGAATGTGGACGGCACGGGCAGATCTAGCCATAGCTTATACAGAACCGTGCCCGCCCTGCTAATATTTCTCATGGCCGCATTCCGAGTCCTTCCGCTCCTGATTGTTGTCTCCAGCCTCTTCGCCGCCGAACCCACGGTCGACTGGGACAAGCTGAAACCCGAAACTCTCCGCCACTTCCAATCCGTAGTCCGCCTCAACACCAGCAACCCGCCAGGGAATGAGACCCAGGCTGTGGAATACCTGAAAAAAATCTTCGAAGCCGAGGGCATCCCGACCAAGGTCTTCACGCTCGACGCCGGACGCGGCAACCTGGTCGCCCGCATCAAAGGAAACGGCAAGAAGAAGCCGATCCTGATCATGGGCCATCTGGACACGGTCGGGGTTCAGCCGGAAAAATGGCCGGTCGATCCTTTCGGCGCGGTGTTGAAGGACGGCTACATTTGGGGACGCGGCACCACCGACAACAAGGACTGCGTTGCCGCCGGAACCATGCTGATGCTGCAGTTGAAGCGGCTGAACGTCCCGCTGGACCGCGACGTGATCTTTCTCGCCGAAGCCGGGGAGGAGGGTGGAACCCGCGTCGGCATCGATTTCATGGTCCGGGAGCATTGGGCCGAGATCGAGGCCGAATACGCGCTCGCCGAAGGTGGCTTTGTTCATTCCGAAAACGGCAAGGTGCGGTTTGTGGAGATCGCGGCAACGGAGAAGGTCCCGCGCGGAGCCAAGCTCGTGGCGACAGGCACGTCCGGACACGGTTCGCGCCCCCGCCGCGACAACGCCGTGGCGCATCTGGCAACGGCCGTGGGCAAGATCAGCGCTTGGGAACCGCCCATGCGCCTGAATGACGTGACGCGCACATTTTTCGAGCGTCTTGCCACCATCAGCCCACCCGAGGAGGCCGCCCGCTACAACGGACTGATGGATCCCGCCAAGCGCGGACCGGTCCAGGACTATTTCGCCCAGCAGGACCTGCAGAAGTACTCGATCCTGCGCACCTCCATCTCGCCGACCATGCTCAACGCCGGGTTCCGCTCCAACGTGATCCCGTCCACGGCCGAGGCCACGCTCGACATCCGCGCACTACCCGACGAGGATA
>CAITMP010000507.1 GCA_903893525.1 uncultured Acidobacteriia bacterium
GATATTGATTTGGCGCGAAGAACCGCTGCGAGAAGTTCGGCGTGAAACACGGTCGCAGCGAACACGAGGATTCGCCGATGGCTCTTTGCGAGAACGAGTATCTCGTTGACGATTTGTAGATTTCTCAGATCGTCGATTGCTAACCGGTCCAGCACGGAAGTCGGGACTTCGAATTCACTAGTGAGCCGTCGTCGCTCATCTGGCGTCACTTCCAAACGAAGGCTTTGAATAGTACGGAAGATTGGTCGGGCGAGATATTGCTTATCAATTAGATATTCGATGGGATTCGCATAGCCTGGGATGTTGAGGCTTACAATATTGCGCCCGAAGAATTCTGCTAGTTGCCTATCTGTTTCGACGTCAGACCACGTGCGACCCGGGGTAGCCGTGAGGCCCAGTAGCGCGCACCTTCCGTTTCTCGCCAACACGGCGCTGATCACATGCTGATAGGTTGGCGCGATCGACTGATGAGCCTCATCGACGATCATGAGGGTGACGTGATCGCCAAGAGCTGCCAGCCACGCTGGGTCATCCACCGCCTTTCTATATAGCTTGGCGAAACCAGCCACCAATATCCCATCATTGGTGGAGCTCGCGATTCCGTCGTGGCCGGCCCAGTATCTATATAGGTTCAGAGGTCTATTGCCGAGGGTAGCCCATGCCTTCATGAACTCATCCGCAGCTTGCGAACAAAGTTCCTCGGAATTTGCGAGCCACAGTACGAGCCCTGGCTCGGTTGCACGCAGGTGATCAACGATCGCGGCCATGGCCATTCGAGTCTTCCCAGACCCGGTGGGCATGTGGAGAATGGCGCGCCGGGAACCTGTCCCGAGAAGGTTGATTGCCGACCGCACCGCCCGTCTTTGATGCGCGAAAAGACCGTAGATTGGCTCTATGCTCTCTACCGAGGGTGTATCGATGGCGTCGACTTTGGCGGGTAGCGAAAGGCCCAAGAATTGGAACCATTTCGCCTCAGCGGCAGAATTTGGTCTAACACTCGCTTGCTTCAGAGCAGAAAACGGATCAGGACCAGACTGCCCCAATAAACCCGCGAGCGCGACTGCTTCCTCTGTACGCAGTAGGTCGATTATTTGGTGTCGGGTGCTACCGTTGCAAATTAGCTCTTGAGGATGCTTAAGTTCCCTTATTAGCGCTCTCAATGCCTCAGTCGATGCGTGTTGTTGCCCGAGTGCGGACAGCAGTTTTACGACCGGTGATCCGAGAATCTCCTGTAGAACCACCGAATCAGCACGGGTCAATACTTGGTCTAGGGTCCGCATTTCCTTCGCCAGTCAGATTCGAGGGTAATACGCTCCCCCATCAAGACCAAAAACGAGATGCCTCACGATAGGCGAGCTCAGGATTGGCCGTCCTTCAAAGATGGCAGATAAGACACCCCTCGTCCTCACCATCTCCGTTCAACACAGCCTCCATTTCAGGCGTCCGAACGGCGACAGTTGACAACTGGTCCTGCCAGCTCTTGGGCTTGACGGAGCGAGCCAAGACGCCGTCAAAGACAGGGCGGTCTTGGGCCTCAAGCTCTGAAAGCGGCAAACCCTGTATCCAGGTATAAGTTTTCCCTGTTACAGGGTCAGTTTTCTCGTACTGCTTCGCAGATTCATAGAGATCTGGGTGCACTTTCTTGAGGTTGAGCCACTCCCCGCGCCTCTGGAAGAAGCAAAAATAGCACCCCGACCGGCTCCGCCACGAATAGTAGGCGGGAATTCCAACGGTTTCCTCCAGGATACGGAATACGTCAGCCCGGGTTACACCGTCCTCCCGAAAGGGAAACACCGCCCGGATGCTGGACTTCGTGCTGATGTAGCCTTCTCGCGCGGGCTCATCAGATCGGATCGCGACGTAGGTAACGGCTTGAGAGTCCCCTATCCAGCGCTCGAATGGCTTGATCTTGAGCTCACGCGTACACCAGCGCTGACGCGGGGACGGCAGGTAATTCCCGTACAGTTTCAGGTAGTGATCGAAGTCCCTGTTAGCGCCGAGACGGACAATCTCGGTACCCAAATACGACTCCATTCGCTCCAGGAAGTCATACACCTCTGGCAGCTCCTTCCCGGTATCGGTGAAGAAGTATTCGACGTTGGTTAGCTTCCGGACGTCTTTCAGGTAAATAGCGAGCGCAGCGCTATCCTTACCCCCAGAAATTCCACAGACATGACGTACCGTCTGGTCTTCAGACATTTTCGCGCTCCTTCGTTATGGCGACGCGCGCTGGACCTGAATCCAGAGAGGCATCTTCCGCGGCAGA
>CAITMP010000508.1 GCA_903893525.1 uncultured Acidobacteriia bacterium
AATCATCAGAGCCCGGTCCACTTGGCGCATGGTTCCCTCGTCGACCGCCCCCAGCCGCTTGACCAATCGCTCCCGGTCAATCGATCGGATCTGTCCCAAATGGATTGCGGAGGGAACCGACAGCCCCGTTCCCGGTTTCGGGAGGATTGGCACGGCCACCGGATGCCGGGCCAAGTTCGACGTGATCGCGGCAACAATGGTGATCGGGCTCCGCGCATTGCCGATGTCGTTCTGGACCACGAGCGCTGGCCGGGTTTTCTGGATCTGGTGGCCGCGAGTCGGGTCGAAGTCGACGAGGTAGATCTCGCCCCGCAAGGGCATGGTCATTTCGCTTCCAACGGGGCAACACGGGTCCAAGCCTCTTCGTCCAACGGGAACCAGTGGGACGCAATCGCCAAGTCCGAAACTGCGTGTGCCGCATATCCTTCCTCAAGCTGCTCCCGAAGGCTTTCGCGACCGCCAGCCTCGACGAAACGCAGCACGGCAGCATCAATGAAGCGACTGCGGTTGCCCTTCGTCGTCAAACGGTCCAGCAGTGCGATTGTCCCCTCGGGAAGGAGTACATGGATTCGTTTGTTCACATTCGCAGAATACGCACGCTCCGCGTGTATGTCAACCGCGCGCGTCAACCTATGGTTCCTCAACCTTGCCCCGCTACGGGAGGTTTGCCTTCGCCATCAACGCCCGGAACCGCGGATCGTCGCGCAAACCGTCAAAGCGGACGTCGGACCCGACGAGCCTGAAGTCGGCCTCGCGGTCGCTGTAGCCTCGTTGCAACCGGGACAGCGCCCGGTCCTTGTCCCCGAGCGCCAAGTAAGCTGCCGCCATATCGACGGAAACGCCCATCCGACCGGTCGACTCGATCCGCGCCAACAGCACCTCGGCCTCGCGGCGGTGCCCCCCCTTGGCCAGCGCGCATGCGCGCATGGCACGGTTGGCCCAGAACCACATGGCGACGGATTCCGAAGACGGGCTCGCCGCCACACCGTTGGTGGCCGCGATGGCATCCTCAGTGCGGCCGAGACCCATCAGGGCGCCTGCGCGGAACATACTCGTGATCACTGCGAAGGCCTCGATGGCCTCTGGAGCCTTCTCCTTGGGGGCCGCCGGCAACAACGCAAGAACCAAATTGTAACGACGGGCCATGACCAGGACGTAGACCAGGTGGAATCGGCTGACGTAATAGTCCGGTTCCAGATCGATCGACCTCTTGGCTTCGATGACGGCTTCCTCATAACGGCGGAGCGGCAGCAGGACCTGCTGCGAAAACAGGTCATGAATCTCGGCATTGCGGGGATCGAGCCGGATAGCCTCCCGGAACTGCGCCTCCGCATCCGTCCAGTTGAAATCATTCGCCGCTAGCGCGACACCCAATGCGGCATGGGCCTCTCCAAGGCCGGGATCGAGTTCTACCGCGCGCCGTGCCTCCAACTTTGCCCGCGGCAGCAGACCCGCCCCCACCTGAATCCTGGTTGCTACGATTTGCTCATAAACCTCCGCGATTGCGGCATGGGCGAGGGCGTAGTCAGGGTCCTTCGTCACAGCCTCGCGGAAGTATTCCACCGCTTCCTCCAGATTCTGCTCGCTGCGCCGGTGTGACAAACTCAGCCCACGGAGGTAGAGCTCATAGGCTGCGGGAGACGGGGCGTGCACGGCGGAACGGGGCGAGCCGGGCGCGAGCCGCGCTTGAACGTCGCTCACCAGCGCCGCCTCCAGATCCGCCAGTTCCGTTTTCTGCCTCTGATAACGGCGGGACCAGCGGCGCTCGCCGGTCGAAACATCCACCAGCTCAACCGCCAGCTCCAGTTCCGCCCCCCGTCGGCTCAACCTTCCCGTCAGGTAGGAGCGTGTGTGGAGATCGTTGCCCACTTGCCTCGCGTCGGATTGCGGCCCCCGGAACTTGCGGCCGGCGTTCCAGGAGGCCATGTTGAGCGCGGGCAAGTGAGCCAGGCTCTTCTGGAGGGATCCGGGGAGGTCGTCCGCCACGTACGCGAGGTCCGGATCGCCCGTGTCATTGGCAAACGGAAGAATGGCAATGTCGGATTTCGGAATCACCAGCCACCACCCGAAAGCGGCGCAGAACGAGAGCACCACGGCGGCGAACGCCAAGCCGAGGATCTTCCAGCCCGACAGCTTCACAGTCGGCAACGGTTTCCTTGCCGTGGCCGCGCACAGGGCTGCGGAGGTGGGGAAACGCGCGGCAGGGTCGACGCTGAGGCTTCTTTGCACCGCCGAAGCCCAAGGCTCCCCAATTTGCTTCAACTCCGCGCGGGCACCCACGCTCAAGGCTCCGGTGACCGGGTTGAAGATCGAACGGGGTTCCAGACCGGTGAACATCTGCGCCATCACCAAGCCCAATGCCCACTGGTCTGCCGCCGGGCTGGGCGGACCTCCCGCGAGGCGCTCCGGGGCAAGGTAGGCCGGAGTGCCACCCGATACAGGGGTGCTCCCGGCTTCCTGCGTCGATGACGATAACCCGAAGTCCATCACAACTGCGTGGGGTTTCGAATCCTTCACCGTCAGCATGATGTTGGCGGGCTTCAGATCACCGTGGATCACTCCCGAGGAATTCAGGGTGGCGAGAGCCCAGGTAATCTGTCCCGCCAGCAGCTTCGCTTCGCCAACCGGGAGTCGCGAGTCCCGGCCAAGGCGTTCGGCCAAGGTCTCGCCGGCAAACAACTCCATCGTGAGAAAAAGCAGGGAGATGCCCGACACCGAATCCGCCGGACATTCGACCACGTCGTAGAGGCGGCAAATGTGCGGGTCGGTGACGAGTCGGGCCATCCGGAGTTCGTCGATGAGATGACTGCGCGCCTCGGGATGGGCGATGAAACCCGGGTGGATGACCTTTATGGCGATGGTCGAGCCCACCAGGGTGTCCTCGGCGGCGAAGACCTGGCCCATGCCGCCTTCGCCGAGGAGGGCGGCGAGTCGGAACCGTCCGGCGAGGACGTCCCCAACTCTGATGGGGGCGCTACCGACGGAGGCGACGCTAACGGAGGCGACGCTAACGGAGGCGACGCTAACGGAGGGGGCACCGTCGCAGCTCGGGTTGTTTGAGGTTTGGGAGCGGGGCGGCCGAGAGCGGGACGCCGAACCCGGAAACGTGATGGCGCTGAGGACGCCGGCAAATCGCCTCCAGACCACGTCACCCTTGATTTCATCCCTTCCCATGAGCATTTCATTTTAGCTGAAACCGCGCGGGGGAGCCACAAGTTTCTGACGAAGATTTACGCAGACCTTGAGCTGTGCGGGCGGGTTCCTACGCAACATTACGATGCGCCAATCCCCATGCGGACTAGACGGGCTTTCTCGCTGAAACCGGGAGGCGAGGCACGGACCATTTACGAAGCTTTACACAAACTTTGAGCTGTACCGACGGAATCCTACGCATCACTACGCGAAAGTTCAGGATGTTTGTGGGGCCGCCGACACGGGGTTCCTACGCCCTGGGACTCGGGAAGGATTTCAAAATACAATGACAAACAGCTTCACAACAAGAACATTCGCACGGATCGGGGCTCTTGCAACCCGATTCATGCCCGCCATCCTGCTCGTGGCAGGCCTTGGTGCCACTTGCGCAACTGGTTTCGCTGGCACTGTGCAGTACACCCTCACCGGCACAACAACGCAGGGCACGTCTTTCACGGGGACTCTCCAGTTTGACACCGTGGCGAGCGACTTCAGTTCCTGGGACATCATTGCGGCAGCCGATCCCACGGCCCCGTTTGGTGGTTTCTTGGCCCAGCAGTGGACGCCCTCCAACACTCCGTCCGTGAACGACAACAGTGCCAGCAAGCTCACTCTGCTCAACAACTCGGGAAGGGCTGGAAACTACCTGCATCTTTTGTTTCCC